>CAYTIR010000025.1:0-29299 GCA_964437955.1 uncultured Staphylococcaceae bacterium | reverse complement strand
GATTGTTGATATATTTAAGAAGAAGGGCCCACTTTGCTTATTGGAGGGGTTATGACAGATATGTGGATTGAGAATTTTATATTCAGAAGAGGAGTTAGAAGCTTCCCGAGGACCACCGTTAAAATATTTTTAAAATTCTATTAAAGGTCACATTATTGCAAATGCAAGAATTTAACCCGGGTTAATTTATTTATTTTAATGCATTTTGTGATATTACGTCCTATAATGAAGTTCGTAACATCAATTGTAAATTCTAAGTAAAATTAATTAAATTATTGTAAAGGCGCCATGGTGCCTAAGTGGGGGAATATTTATGGAACTCAGTCCGATGGAAGTCATCTTTCTATTCTTAGGCGGACTCGGTATTTTTCTTTTTGGTATTAAAATGATGGGGGACGGACTCCAGGCAGCTGCCGGTGACCGTCTGCGCGAAATTTTGAATCGCCTGACATCGAATCCTTTACTCGGTGTACTTGCCGGAATCATAGTCACCGGTCTGGTACAGAGTAGTTCCGGTGCAACAGTTATCACCATCGGCCTTGTCTCTGCCGGCTTCATGACGCTCAGACAGGCGATCGGTGTCATCATGGGTGCAAATATCGGTACAACGATCACTGCATTCCTGATCGGTTTGGATATAGGTGAATACTCACTGCCCATCCTTGCCCTTGGTGCATTTATGATTTTCTTCCTCGGCAACAGACCGCAGCCCAACAATATCGGCAGAGTCCTTTTTGGCTTTGGTGCGTTGTTCTACGGTCTCGACCTGATGGGTCAGGGTGTAAAACCGCTGGCCAACCTACAGGTTTTCACAGACCTGATGCTGACATTGTCCCACAATCCGATCCTGGGTGTGGCAGTCGGAGCAGTAATGACTATGATTGTCCAGAGCTCAAGCGCAACAATTGCCATGCTCCAGGGATTCTATGCGAATGACCTGCTGGAACTCGGCGCAGCACTTCCAATCCTGCTCGGGGATAACCTGGGTACCACTGTCACAGCAGTACTTGCAGCACTTGTCGGATCGATCGCAGCAAAACGTGCAGCGGCTATTCACGTAATTTTCAACTTGATTGGTGCAATTATTTTCATCATCATCATGCCGCTGTTTGTCAGACTTATTGAATTCCTTCAGGGAGCGCTTTCCTTGAATCCGGAAATGACAATCGCTTTCGGGCACGGGTTCTTTAACATCACAAATACTTTGATACAGCTGCCTTTCGTGTTTGTACTTGCCTGGATTGTTACAAAAATCGTCCCCGGAAAGGACTTTTCCGAAGAATTTCAACCGAACCAGCTCGATCCGCTGCTTCTGAAAAACTCACCTGGTCTTGCCCTTCAAGGTGCTCAGGCTGAAGTCAAAAATCTCGGAGGCCTGGTTCTCAGTATTTTAGATGACGCGCAGGAATTCAGTAAAAACGGAAACAATAAGAAGCTCAAAGAAATTAAAGAGAAGATCAATGTGGTGGACACTCTTCAGGACAGCATTAAAAAATATCTGATTAATGCTTCCAAGTATGATATAAGTTCAGAAGATCTTGAAAGACAGGCCACCCTGCTTGAGATCACACGAATTCTTTACAAGGCGACTTCACAGATCAACGGCTATACTGAAACTTACAACAAGAAATTCAAAGAAAAAATCGATATTTCAGAAGAAGCACAGGAAGGTTTGCAAAACCTATATGACCACGTCTATAAATCATTCAAGAAATCCATCGATTCCCTTGATATCTACAGTCCACAGGAACTGGAAGAGGTCATCAGACTCAGTCAAAAATCCTATAAGATTGAAAACAAACTGAGAAAACAGCACGTCAAGCGGATGAATAAAGGACAATGTTCCACAGATGGTGGACTGTTGTATGTAGACCTGATCAGCAACCTTGAACGTATCGGATATAATGCCAGAAATATTTCCGAAACGAATCTTGATGAAGATCACGATGAGTTAACCGAAGATTTCACTATATATGAATAAATAAAAAGGATCCGTTGCATCTGCAACGGGTCCTTTTTTACATCTATACTTCTATGCTGTAGCTTCCTGCCCACCATAATCTTTCTATGATGCATTATTCTACAGTATGATTGTACATTTTCACCCATAATATTAGAATAACTGTAAAGGGGGATTTTTATGAACATAGGGGAGAAATTAACTCAATTCAAAAATGAAGTGGGAAAAGTGATCATTGGTCACGAAAAGACAGTAGAACTCATTTTCATCAGCATGCTTCAAAAAGGTCACGTGCTTTTTGAAAGTGTCCCGGGCACAGGAAAAACGATGATATCCAAAGCAGTCGCAAGGACGATAGGTGGAGATTTCAAAAGAATCCAGTTTACTCCGGATGTGCTGCCTTCCGATATTACCGGTCTCAACATATACAATCCAAAGACACAGGCATTTGAACTGCGTACGGGCCCTGTCCATACAGATATTCTGCTCGCAGATGAAATCAACAGGGCAACACCCAGAACCCAGTCCGCATTGCTTGAAGTGATGGAAGAGAAACAGGTGACGATAGACGGTGAACGCATTCCGGTCAAAGAACCTTTCATAGTACTCGCCACACAAAATCCGATTGAATCCAAGCAGGGTACTTTTGACCTCCCTGAAGCCCAGATGGACCGCTTCCTGATGAAGATAGATTTAGGGTATCCTACGAAGCAGGAAGAGAAACTAATGCTTAATGTCCACGGTGCACAAAATGCTCTGAATAATATAGAATCTGTGTTTGACAGAAATGAAATCATTGAACTGCAATACCGGTTAAACGAAGTTGAAGTTAATGATCCCGTTCAGGATTATATTATCGATCTTATACATAATTCCAGAAAACACCAGCATATAGAGGTCGGTGTATCGCCACGCGGTACCATCGCTCTGATGCAGGCAGCCAAAGGGGTCGCACTCATAAATGACAGGCGATATGTAACGCCCGGCGATATAAAATATATCGCACCATTTGTCCTTGGTCACCGGCTGGTGCTGAATATCAAGGGGATGACGATTACAAAGCCGGGAGCAATAGTCGATGAAATCATCAACTCTACAGAAGTGCCTGTTGAATACGGAGTCGAGAGAAATGAAGTTTAAAACTGACTTTAAAGATTCAAAGACAATAACATTTTTCCTCGGCTGCGTTTTTGTTCTGTTCATTCTAAATATTTTCTACGGTATTAACATGAATAGCCTGATTGCCGTGTCGTTGGGCTTATTCATTTCTTTCGCCGCTCTCAACTATTTTTATGAA
Organism: uncultured Staphylococcaceae bacterium; assembly: GCA_964437955.1. GTDB lineage: Bacteria > Bacillota > Bacilli > Staphylococcales > Salinicoccaceae > Salinicoccus. The sequence continues at coordinate 26,042 of CAYTIR010000025.1, read as the reverse complement.
AAGTATATTGCCAAAAAACTCACAGTCGAAATTCTCAATAAAGAGATACGAATGTATAAAAACCAGAACGATATCATCCGGATCAAAATCACACAAGATGGTCTCCTTCCGATACTCGATGGCAGAATGACTCTTTTTGCCGGAGATGATATCCGCTTTGATAACGATCTATCCACCGGGCTCAGGAATCAAACCATCACCGGGATTTCATTCACAGTAATGCCGAAAAGTTCAATCATCGTCGAAGTACCTTTCCAAGGATACTCAAGAGGAGTAAGTAAAATCGTCAAATCTAAAATAAATATCCCGCAGATTTTCGGGTTCGATACGATAGACCTAATACAAACCGGTAAAATTAATCATGAAATCATCGTCTATCCCGATCGTTATGCCATACACAACACTGGAATGGATAACCAGATGACACAGGGCAGGTTTGTACAGAGAGATGCACTGTTCTCCGATCCACTGATGACGACTGGTACCAGGGAATATACTCCAGAAGACAGCATGCGGGATATTCACTGGAAAGCTTCTGCAAGGACCGGTGAACTGCAGACGCGGCTCTATGAAAAAACAAATAAGATTACATGGATGATACTGATTAATTTACGCTCTGAAAATTCCTATGCTCCCCCAAATAACATAGAGGAGATATTTGAAAAACTCGCTTTTGTCACCGGCAGTGCGACGGAAGCAGGTATCCCGTATAAAATCATTACAAATATGGTAAGGATGGATAACCGGTCATTTTTCAGACTGGATGAAAGCACAGGCAGGCTTCATTATAAGCATACACTTGAATCACTTGCACGTATCAACACTGTTACTTATACGCTCAGCTTCGAACGATTGCTCGGGCATGTGCAGCTTCACGAAGACGTGCCTACACATATTATATTTACAGGTAATGCCGCCCCCTCCATCACCTCAGAGCTCTCAGCTCTCGAAGCAAAAGGCTCCAGTATATTCCAAATGGATGATCGTGGTATCACTTCGTTTGAAACAGGAAGGCATAGGGAGGTGTACACATGAGCAGGCTTAAGTATATTTCCCTGTTTACCCATACTTATCTCACTGATATGTTTCCGGTGATATTTATCACGCTATTTCTCAATGTGCACAATGGGAAAGAAGCATTGATAATTCCATTTATAACCATTGTATTATCAGTACTCCTTATAAGCTTTTTCATCATCAGCCGCTTCAAACCCATCAGAATATACTTCATGCTGCCGGTCGTTCTAATCATCGCCCTGGCACTGGGGTTCAACTGGCTGGCTGCATTGCTTATTGCTTACCTGCCCATATGGAGGCTTGAATATCTGCATGATGATGTAAATAATACATTTTCCAATATAACGCTCATTGTCACTTTCATATTACTTATCGCGGTGAACCTTTTGACAACCGAGGCAACATTAACCTATTCAACACATTTTCACCTAATATTCCTGAGTCTTCTCATCTTCTTTTTTGTGGGCAGGATAATCATCCATCTGATAGGTAACGGCTACCCAATCCAAAAAAATTTATATATATTCTCTGTCCTCTCAAGTTTGTTCATCCTGATTGGAGGTTCAATCGGATTGATCTATCATTATATCGTGTTCGCGGCAAAATATATCGTCGTCTCACTCTTGAACGGGTTCATATTTCTGCTCCGTCCATTTTTTCATATGCTTGAAAATATTGAAATCGAACACCCCGAATTAGAAGAGAATAAACTGCCTGAATCCGGTGATGCAGAGAATATACAACAGAAATTCAATCAGGAATCAGCTGCATCTCAAATACCTGTTGATACGATAATGACAGTATTATTCGTTATCGCACTCATTGCAGTCTTCTATGTTTATTATAGTAAAAGGAATCAGCCTTCTGCCGAAAGGGGCAGCAGCATAATGGGAAATTCCACCTCAATTGTCCATTCAAAACGGGCCTTGGCACATGAAAAGAAAAAGGCTCCGGAAAACCGGGTGAGGAAGGTTTATTTCGAATTTGAAAAATGGCTGGCATCAAAAAACATGGGCAGATATCACAATGAAACCATTGCAGAATGGATTCAACGTCACGATCTTTTTGAAATCATCGATAAACAGAGGCTGAGCATCTACATGGAGACGCGGTACAGGGATAAGGAGGTCACAGATGAGGACTACCGCAAATATAAAGAAAATATTTCATTGATTAAAGATGATATTAAAAAATATATTAAAGACCATTAAAAAAACATCCGGGAAAAGTCCCGGATGTTCTTTAGTATTGATTGAGATACTGGGCAATTTCCCACTCTGAAACCTGGGAACGGTACATATCCCATTCGACACTCTTATTACTGTGGAATTGTCTATATATATGGGCACCAAGCGCCTCTTGTATGACTTTATCTTCCCTGAGTGCTTTCAATGCAGTATAAAGAGTCGATGGCAGATCTTCCACCCCTACAGCTTCACGTTCTTCCCGTGTCATTTCATAAATATTTTCATTTACCGGTGAAGGGAGTTCCATTTTGTGCTTTATACCCTCAAGGCCTGCTTTCAGAATGACTGCAAGCGCCATATAAGGATTCGCAGACGGATCTACGGACCTTACTTCTGCACGTGTTGAAAGGCCGCGAGAAGTCGGAATCCTGAGCAGCGGTGACCGGTTCTTTCCGCTCCAGGCGATGTAACTTGGTGCTTCATAACCCGGCACCAGACGTTTATAGGAATTTACAAGCGGGTTACAGATGGCTGTAAAGCCTCTTGCATGTTTTAATATTCCGGCCATGAAATATCTCATGTCCTGACTGAGTCCAATTTCATCATTTTCATCATAGAACGCATTTTCTTTCCCGTTGAAAAGGGAAACGTTGAAATGCATACCGTTACCATTGATACCGTAAAGCGGCTTTGGCATGAACGTTGCATGCAGATTATGCTTCCTCGCAACTGTCTTGACTACGAGTTTAAATGTCTGGATATTATCACATGCTGAGATTGCATCTTCGTATTTAAAATCAATTTCATGTTGTCCCTGGGCTACTTCGTGGTGGGATGCTTCAATCTCGAATCCCATATCCTCAAGTTCCAACACGATATCCCTGCGGCAATTTTCTCCAAGATCCGTCGGTGCCAGGTCAAAATATCCTCCCTGGTCGTTTAATTCTGTCGTCGGCTTTCCGTTCTCATCAAGCTTGAACAGGAAGAATTCCGGTTCCGGCCCAAGGTTAAATGCCGAATACCCCATCGTCTCCATCTCTTTCAGGACACGTTTCAAGTTAGAACGCGGATCTCCTTCAAATGGTTTGCCGTCTATGTCATAAATATCGCAGATCAATCTGGCAACTTTTCCTTTTCCTGCAGTCCAGGGGAAAATCGTCCATGTGCTCAAATCCGGTACCAGATACATGTCTGATTCTTCAATACGCACGAAGCCTTCGATTGAAGAACCATCGAACATCATTTCTCCATCCAATGCCTTGTCGACCTGACTGATCGGTACCTCCACATTTTTAATTGTTCCTAGAATATCAGAGAATTGCAGTCGTAAGTACCTTACATTTTCCTCTTCCGCAATACGCTTAATGTCTTCCCTGGTAAAATTCCTCATAACTCACGCTCCCTTATAAATATTAAAAAAATCTTGATAAATCACCACGGTTCAATAGTGGCTTCTGGTACTCAACGTGCTTCAAAACTTCCGGAGTGTCAATTGATTGAGATTTATTAAGAATTTCCCCTATCCTTTTCATGGTAAAGCCTTTTTCCATGTAGTTCCTGATATCCAGAAGTACATCCAGATCATTCATCGAAAATAATCTGTGGTTGCCTTCAGTCCGTTCAGGAACAATAAGTGACAGTGCTTCATAATATCTGATCTGTCTTGCTGATAAACCGGTCAATTTCATGGCGGAAGACATGGGAAACACGGCTGTATTCCTTCTTAATTGATCATTATTCACAATGATCACCTCAAATCATGTAAAAATACTATCATAGTTTTTCCGGATTTCATAATCGATGTCAGATTATCTGACATGGATTAATTTTATACTTTTTTCAGCTTTATTCAAATAAAAAAAGAGAAGAATATTAAATTCTTCTCTTTCTCAAGTTAGCCAAATATACTTACAGCAAAAACGAACAGGATGATAACAGGCAACACAAATCTGAGCATGAATATCCAGAACTTGAACAGTCCCATCATCTTACTGTTTTCATCCACATTCAGCTGCCCCATAGTAACACGGCGATCTATGATATAGCCGACGAATATTGTCGAAATAAATGCACCGGTCGGCAGCATTATGTTGGAAACCAGGAAATCTACATTATCAAAAATGGAACGGCCAAATATAATGACATCACTGAGCAGACCATATGATAACGCAGAAGGAATGCCTACCAGGAAGACGAGAAAACCGAATAGATAAGCCATGTTTGTCCGTTTTCTTTCGTCCCCTTTTATTGTATTCGCAACGTTTATTTCAATCATGGATATGGATGAAGTAAGCGTTGCAAACAGGAATGCACCAAGGAACAGTATATAGAAAAGCATTCCGAACGGAATTGCGGCAAAGACTTGCGGAAGCACGATAAATATTAGTCCCGGCCCTTCAGCCGCTTCCATGTTCAAGGAGGCAATCGCCGGGAATATCGCAAGTCCCGCCATTATCGAAATCGTAACGTTCATCACTACGATTGAAAGTGCCGATTGGGTCAAATTCTGTTCTTTACCCAAGTATGATGCGTATGTAATCATCGTTGTCGCACCGATACTTAATGCAAAAAATGACTGTCCCAATGCATACAACAGACCTTCAGAGCTGATCATTGTAAAGTCAGGTGTCAGAAAGAATTTTATCCCTTCCATTGCACCCGGCAATGTTACTGAACGGATAATAACAATCAGAAACAGTCCGAAAAGCAATGGCATCATGACTTTCGATGCACGTTCCAACCCTTTTTGCACACCCTGCGCAACGATGAATGCTGTCAGGAATATGAATGCGGCCTGTGCAGCAAGAGCATATAGCGGATTGGCTATGATCATTTCAAATGCCGAACCATAATTGTCTATCTGAATCAGATTTACCATCTCTCCGAGAGCAATCACCATATAGATGAGGATCCATCCTCCGATTACACTGTAGAAGGAAAGCAGCAGGAATACGGCAATATTTCCCAACCACCCGAAGACCCTGTATGCTTTTTTATTACCCAGATATTCAAACCCTTCTATCGGATTCCGCTGGCTCGCCCGGCCGATGACAAACTCAGAAAGCAGCAGCGGCATCCCGACAAATAAAGTAAGAATCAGAAATACGAGAAGGAATGCCCCGCCACCATGCTCAGCTGTCATGTATGGGAAGCGCCAAAGCGCACCCAGTCCAATCGCAGAGCCAGCTGCAGCAAGCACAAATCCTAGTTTACTACCCCATTGTGATCTTTCCATAATCTTTCCCCTTTTTATTATCAGACTTTTTAATATCGTAGCACAATGACTGCCTGTTTGAACACTTTGAATCGAAATATTTAATGATATAAGAAGAAAGCCGGCTCCTTGGAACCGGCCTTAAAATCATCAGTTTGGATTATCTTCCAGATCCGCTACTGGTTTTTCATAATATTGCCTGTCTTTATTGGCATTGAAATGATCTGCCTTCTCCAACTTTACATCTACAGTATAGTCAGGCATTTCTGCAAAATTTTCATATATGCCCTTAGGCACGAGGTAATTGCCTTCCGGGAACTGGATGCCAATGTTGCCCTGTTTAATATCCGCTATTTTGGCAAACCCCTGGAATACACCATTTACGTTATAAATGACAATCGGCTCGTTTTCCTGAATTCCCTGTGCCTTTGCATCCTGTTCACTGATCAGAGCATCATAACGTCCCATCTCATTGAAGGCATCATTGTCTCCATAAACCATGGAGTTGAATTGTTTACCGCGTCTCATCAGCAATTTGAACTCTCCGGCTTTTCTGTTATTGTCCGGGATATCAATGCTTATCAGGTTCGCCCGGCCATCCGGTGTCGGGCAGATACCGCCTTCACACAGCCATGCTCCGCCGTACTGGTAGACATCGCCGGATTTTTCAAGGTACTGTACACCATCATACTGTGGATTGGCTTTCGCAATCTCCTCGCGTATCTCCTGTCCGGAATTGAAACCGACAAGGTGGGCCTCTTCAGGTTTTACACGTTTCGCGAGGTCAACATAGATCTGCCATTCGCTCCGTGCTTCTTTAATCCGGTTGCGGTTCCCCTCAATTTCCGGAGAGAAATAAATCATGCGTTCTGTGGAAGTGGACAATCCACCACCATCCTGCTCATAACGCGTTTTAGCCGGCAGCACAATCACTGTTTCTTCCGCGTCCAGCAATGTTGAAGTATTTAAAATTATATCCTGATGCACACGGATTTCCAGGTTTGATAATGCTTTGGCAACAAAATCCGGATCCGGCATCGTCTCCAGGAAATTTCCGCCAGACATATAATAAAGTTTCAATTTTCTTTCATTATCATCTGGCAGCATTGCATTTTCAATAGTAATGCCGACTGAATCCCCTGGCCAATCAGGAAGCTTGAAGTCCCAGACCTTTTCGATTCTCTCACGGTTCGCTTCATCATAGTCACCGCCGGGAAGTACAAATGGATCTGCGCCCATTTCACCGGAACCCTGGACACTGGAATGTCCGCGAAGCGGCATCAGGCCATTGTATTTTCTGCCCAGCCACCCTCTCAGCAATGAAAGGTTGCATACTTGGGAAATATTATCCGTTGCATGTTTGTGCATTGTCAGACCCAGTGCCCAGACCATGACACCATTTTTGGATTCCGCCAGCAATTCTGCAAGTTCTCCGATACGTGCACGGCTGATTCCTGAAGATTTCTCAATATCTTCCCACGTCTGGCGGCTTACCGTCTGTTTCAGTTCTTCATAGTTGTTTACATGGTCATGTACAAATTCATGGTTGATTGCAGAACCTTCCTGTTCCGCTTCCATTTCAAACCAGCGTTTCATAACGCCATGCATCATTGCAATGTCTCCACCGATGTTCACTTCATAGAAGTCATCGGCGATTTTAGTGCCGAACAACGCTGATTCCGTCACTGACGGCACCCAGTAATTTTCCATGGAAGGTTCTTTATATGGATTGATCACGATGATTTTAGTACCGCGTTTTTTTGCTTCCATCATATATTTAGTGGACACCGGACTTGAGTTCGCAGCCACGCTCCCCCAGAATACAAGGACATCCGTCCCCATCCAATCCTGATAGTTACATGTCGAAGCACCCACACCAACTGAACGTTTCATTGCTGTTTTACTCGGTGAATGACAGATTCTTGAAGCGTTATCGATGTTATTCGTGCCCAGGAATCTCGAAACTTTTGCAGCAGTATAATATGACTCATTCGTAATGCCACGGCTTGTCAGATAAAAGGCATACTGTTTAGGGTTAAGGGGTTTCATCTTCTCTGCGATTTTATCCATCGCTTCATCCCATGAGATGCGGATGAATTTACGATCCTCTTTTCTACGCATCATCGGATAAGGAATCCTTCCCAATTCTCTGAGTTCACGGCTGGAAAGCTTGCGCAGTTCATCGATATCCTGGTGCAGTATCTCAGGTTTGATCGGCGGGGCAGTATTCAATCTAAGCACATTGAAGCGTGTAGTACACATATGCGGGCCCTTCAGCGTCTGGTCCTGGAGACCACCCACCCCAAGTGCACAACCATCACAAACACCTTTGGTGATGATGTTCTTCGCATAGTTCAGATTATCTTTATTGTCCCAGGCGATTTTTGCTGTATCTCTGATATGACGGGGCTTCACCTTAGTCATGCCGAAAGGGACAGGACTTACCCATAGGCTGGGATCCCATTTTTTTGTCTTGCTCATTGGTCCTGGATGCAGCGTTTTTCCCATAATCACACTTCCTTATTAATATTATATTACTATTGTACCTCAACAGCCGGCTTTATCAACTCTGCCAGAGTTTTATCATCGACAGTTGCTTCAAATTCCTGCTGATTATTCAAATGATTAATACCGCTATAAATAACGCTCTGAATATATACAACGTCATGGAAGTATATATTCATATTTCAGATGGCGCTCTCAGCCACGGTTTTCATGCTGCGCACTTTAATTTATTGACAAAACTAATGTTGAATCATGCTATAATGTATTCGCGGTTAAATGCTGTTCAACAAATCCATAATTATTATATTGGATAAATAAAACGCTTTCAATATAATCAACTCGAAAAGGAGGGCATTATTTTGGAAACCACTTCAAAAAGAAGAATAGTCAAGTATGTCAACGGTACATTCGAAGAAACGAATGATGCAATTGCTGAAGAGTTTCCGTTGACTGTATATATAAACGATGTAGAATTTGCCACGCTCGTCTGCTCACCAGACCATTTGGAGGAACTCATTATGGGCTTTCTGGCTTCCGAAGGAGCAATCCGAAAATACACCGATATTAAATCGATGAATCTTGATGATCATGGGGGATTCTGTCATATAACATTGAATAGTGATGTATCAACCAACCATTTCACATACTCAAAAAGAATACTCGGTTCCTGCTGCGGAAAGAGCAGGCAGTTCTATTTCCAAAGCGATGTGGATACTGCTAAAATATCGATGTCAAAAACGACATTGACGCCTGAGCAGTGTACGACGTTAATGAAGGAAATGCAGGATACCAGTACGATTTTCAAAGCGACCGGAGGCATCCACAATGCAAGCCTCGGAACGTCTGAAAAAATGATTGTGCACCGCGGTGATATCGGCAGGCATAACGCTCTTGATAAACTGTATGGCTATTGTATTGAGAACCGCATACCCGTGAACGACAAAGTACTCGTATTCAGCGGTCGTATTTCTTCAGAAGTTCTGACCAAAGCTGCCAAGATCGGTGTCGGCATCGTATTGAGTAAATCGGCACCCACGGACCTGGCCATCAGGCTGGCAGAAGATTTGAACATAACTGCCGTCGGATTCATCAGGGGAAACTCGTTCAATATATACAGTCATCCATGGAGAATCGTTCAATGATGCTGCTGAAACAAAAAAGCACCCGAGGGTGCTTTTTTCATTCGTCAGTATAATAGGCCTTGTAAAAGTTGTTCGCCGAAACATTATGTTTATTATAATGAGATTCCATGATATTTCCAATTTTCAATGCCCAATGTATGTCTGTTGCGTACAGATGACTGCCAGGATTCTTCGGGTTCCAACGCATTGCATATAGTGTATCCTGCCCTTTGGCTACATAATGTTCACTGATGAAACGAGCCCCTCCCAGAATCGCTTTCTCAGGTGTTGACCAATCTGATTTTGCCGCGTAGCCGGAGCCTTCCGATACAGCCTGTCTATCAAACGCACCTATGCCAAAGAAATTGTAATATGTCCCATCTGCCACTTTGATTCCTTGTGCGAGTGTCGATTTTCCATTCCCTGTTTCAATCTGTGCATGGCTGATCAGGTACAGGACATTCAGATTATGCCTTTTTTGGGCCTTCAGGAAAACATCTCCCTGATTTTCCAGAATTCCTTTGCCTTCCAATGACTCATTTAACTGTTCTGCAGTCAGTTCGACTGTCTCATCCAATTTTAAAAATTGAAACTCAGTATTACTCTGGCTTATTTCCATTGCATTTCTGATGTCTTCATCCCCTGCTTCAACTGCATTGCCGTCTACAAGCTTTACATCCAAAGTACCGCTGTTAATCTGAGTATCCACCGCTTTTTCAAAACTATGGATGTCTCTCTCCTCCTCTTTGTTAATAAGAGTTGTTTCAGATACCAGGAAGGTGATAAAGAATATCACCATGACCCCAAGTAAGATTAAAACCGGAATATCCTGTTTTCTTTTTTCTTTCATTCATCACTTTTCCTTATCTTAAGTTCGATTATTCCACTATTTTATCCCATGAAACAGAAAAAAGTAAGCACCTCATTGTTTAGATGCTCACGGGTTCCGAATCCGCCTGTCTGACAAGCAGGTCTATCATCAAACTCAACCGTTCAATGATCTGTTCATTTACAAGGACATGCCCTTCATGCGTCTTTGTAAAATCCGAATCACATGTAGATGCCTGAGTAGGGATTACCATTGCATGAACGCCACGCATCACCATTCGCAACTGGGTCAGTGGATCGGAGTTTCTCATTCCCCCGCTGTTGCAGAACAGTCCGACCGGCTTCATTTCAAATTCATTTATCGAAAGATGATCCAAAGCATTTTTTAAAATCCCTGAATAGGAGGTATGGTAGTTCGGGGTACCGATCATCATCGCATCGGCTTCCTCTGCGAGACGTTTCAAGCCCTCGATGTCATCAGATTTGCCCTGACCGAGGACCGGGATATCCAATTCGCATAAATCGACGACGGTCACTTTATTCTCGGGCTGTTCAACTAAAGATTCTATAATCCGGGCAATCACATTGGTGTGGGATCCAGGAAAAGCACTTCCTGAAATGACAAGCAGGTTCATTGAGAGTCTCCTTTTCATATGGTTTTACTTAGATTAATCGTATCATTGGAAAGATGTTGTTTAAAACCGTCTAAAGTCGTATTAAAAAAAGTTGGGAATGGAGTCATCCATTCCCAACTTGCTAATTGTTTAATTTATCACTCAAATTTTTAAGTTTTTCAATCGTTTCAGAGTCCAACTCATCATAATTTATATCATTGTCGATGATTGATTGAGCTTTATCTATGGAAATATCCACCGCGCGACTAATCTGATATGCTGTTAGTTTTTCAGTTAGCATTTTGAAATTTAAGCCAGTATCCATATCTTCACCATCCCCAATCAGTTCTCATGATGCATTATCAATTATACCACATGATAATTTATTAACAATAAAAATGAAATATTATATAAAACATGAAGTAAATATTAAACAAACATATCAGTTTGTCTTCAATGATTAGGTAATTAGTCAAACAATGCCTGTTCCAGTAATTCGATTCTGTCTCTGATACCCTCATCCAAATCTTCGACTTTCAGTTTTTCTTCCAACAGATCACTCGCCATATCGATTGATATCCCTATCGCTTCACTGATCTGATACGCTGTCAGTCTGCCTTCAATAATACTTGATTCAGTTTCCATCCCATCACCTGTTTCTTATAGCTAACTTAATTATATTGAGAAATTTTAAAAATGCAATGGTTTTCATAAAAATTGTATATACAACATGATGGAATTCCCGCGATGGGTAATAATACTGACTTTATCTGTTTAAATATATACATGTTGATTTGTTACATTAATCCTCAAAAGAAGCGGGTAACATACTAATGTAAGGAGTGGTAATGAATGTACGAATCCATTTATGTAAAACAGAAGCAGTTTCATCAATTAGGGAAACCACATGATTTACAATTCAGGAAAGATGCCCTGAAACAGTTGAAGAGAGGGATAAAATATTTTGAAAATGAACTTTCCGAAGCGATGCTTATTGATTTCAACAAACAGAAGTCTGACACATTTCTGACTGAGGTGGGTATTGTCTATACTGAAATAGACCATGCCTTAAAAAATTTGGATGTATGGGCAGAAACCAGGAAAGTAAAGACGCCCATCACCCACCTCGGATCAAAATCAACCATTTATAAAGAGTCTTACGGCGTCATATTAATCATTGCGCCATGGAATTACCCTTTCAACCTGACCATTTCGCCTTTAATAGGCGCCATCAGTGCAGGCAACACGGCCGTATTGAAGCCCTCGGAACATACACCCGCAGTGTCAGAAATCATTAGAAGATTAATGGAATTCGTATTCCCGAGTGAGTATATTGCTGTAGTTGAAGGCGGAATCGAGGCCAATCAGGCTCTGCTTAAACTGCCTTTTGACTATATATTCTATACCGGCAGTTCCCATGTCGGTAAAATTGTGATGAAGAATGCTGCAGATAATTTGATTCCCGTTACTCTTGAACTTGGTGGAAAGTCACCAGCGATCGTAACTAAAAACGCAGATTTAAAGCTTGCAGCCAAAAGGATCGTCTGGGCTAAGTTCTCAAATGCAGGACAGACTTGTGTTGCTCCTGACTTTGTCTATGCCGATAAAAAGATTAAAGATAAACTTGTCAGTCATATTAAACATTATACTCATAAGTTTTATCATCAAGATTACGTGAGTGGTAAATATATGAGTATTGTGAATCATGAACATTTCAAAAGGATAGAGGGTCTGATTGAAGGAGATATCGTTTATGGCGGCAGGACATGTCCTGAAAGTCGTACGATTGAACCAACTGTAATAGATAATGTTGAGTTTGACCACGCAGCGATGCAGGAAGAAATATTCGGTCCCGTACTTCCAATCCTTGCTTTTGAAAGTCTGGACAAAGCGATTCTCGATGTACGTGACATGCCGGATCCCCTTGCTTTATATATTTTTACAGAAAAGAAATCAGACGCTGAGACCGTCATCGGGAAGGTCCCTTTCGGCGGTGGTGCGGTGAATGATGCGATGTTCCACCTGGCGACACCGTATCTCCCGTTCGGAGGACGCGGTAAAAGTGGCATGGGGAAATATCATGGGAAATATTCTTTTGACACATTCACACATGAGAAGAGTATGTTAAAACAGACTACACGTTTTGATATACCGTTCAGATATCCAAATTTAAAAATCTTTAATAAACTGCTCAAACTCATAATGCGATGAAAAAACCTTCAATCTCTGGATTGAAGGTTTCATTATTATATTAGTTTATTGGTATGCCTCCTGTAACACCATAGACCTGGCCAGTGATGTAACTTGCATTATCCGATGCGAGAAGTACATAAGTGTCAGCAAGCTCAACCGGCTGTCCCGCCCGTTTCAATGGCACTTTCTGACCGAATTCAGGAATATTTTCCTGCGGCTGTCCACCCGATACCTGCAGAACCGTCCAGACCGGGCCGGGTGACACAGCATTTATCCTGATGCCTTTGTCAGCAAGCTGCTCTTTCATCGCGATGACAAAGGCAACCTGGGAGCTTTTAGTCATAGCATAATCAGAGAGGTGGCCGGCAGGCTTGAAGGCCTGGACTGATGTTGTTATGACGACACTACCGCCTTCTGGAAGATGATCCAATGCCTCTTGAAGCATCCAGACATTCGAGAAGATATTGACGGTAAATGTATCGGTCAGCTGCTTTGTAGTAAGGTGTTTTATATCCTTTTCAAACTGCTGGATCGCTGCATTCAATACCAGTATATCAATTCCCCCGAGTTTTTCAGCTGCTTCATGTACGAGATTCCTCGCAAACTTTTCATCGCGCAGGTCACCCGGTATCAATACTGCTTTACGCCCTGCTTCTTCAATCACAGCTTTTACTTCCTGTGCATCAGATTCTTCATCAGGCAGATAACTGATCGCAACATCCGCTCCTTCCCTGGCATAAGCAATTGCTGCGGCACGTCCAATTCCGGAGTCACCGCCTGTTACCAGTGCTTTTTTATTCCTCAGCTTGTCACTGCCTACATATGATTCCTCACCACAATCCGGCACTGGATGCATTTTATTCTGAACACCCGGATATGGTTGCTCCTGCTTTTCAAATTTACCATCGTAATGCCTATATAAAGGATTATTTGCTTCGCTCACTTTGGTATTCCTCCTATTAGCACAGAATACTCTTCTATTGCGCTCTTCTTCCGTTCATAAACATATTTCTTTTCTCTATGAATCGCAGTCGGACAAAAAAGCCGGCAGCAGCACATGTCAACCCGAGAGAAATACCAACCCAGAAACCATACACTTCCAGTGATGTGTAGGCAGCCAGCAGATAACCGGTCGTCAATCCAACGAACCAGTATGAAAAAATTGCAATGACCGATGGGAATGTCACATCTTTATACCCTCTCAAAACCCCCTGGAATAACGCCTGAAGTGCGTCTGAAACCTGATAGATGATTGCAAATAAAAATAATGGTGCGGCAGTCGCTACCACTGCCGGATCATTTGTATAGAAGTATGAGATTTCTTCCCTGAATAAGAACAGTAATATGGAAGTGATGGAAATCAGAGCAAGGCTCGTTATAAGTCCCATTACTTTATAACGCCCTGCATCTTTAAACCTCCCTCCTCCTGCACTGAAGCCGATGACAATCGTCATTGCCATGGAAATGCTTAACGGCACCATGAACAGCATCGTCGTAAAGTTCAATACAATCTGATTCGCTGCAATGATATCAGTCGTAAACATGATACCGATCAGCAATGTCATCAAAGAAAAAATACTCGTCTCAACAAAAAGCAATATTCCAATCGGCAACCCTATCCTTAAGTTGTACTTTATCATGCTTAATGATGGCGTTGGAAATTCCCTGAAAAGCCTGAATGCGGCCAGCACCTCCACTCTGAATATCATGACCACAGTGATGATGAATATCAGCCAATAGGTAAACGCTGTTGCATATCCAGCACCGATTCCTCCAAGTTCCGGGAAACCGAAGTTTCCGAAAATCAATCCATAATTGAAAAATACGTTAATTGGAAGTGAAAGAGAAATAATGTATAGCGATATCCTCGTGAGCCCTTGCGCATCAATGAAATTACGCAGTACACCAAATAAAAATAACGGTATGATACCGACAGATAATCCGGTCAGATAATGGTATGCGATATAGTATACATCTGGCTCCAGGTTCATGATCCCCAGAAGATCATCCAGGAAAAAATAACCGGATATAAACACAAGGACTGCAAGGGATAATGCAATGTACATGGCCTGCATTACAGTGTTAAGCACTTTTTCTTTTTCATCTGCTCCCATCAAATTCGCTACAATTGTTGTAACCGCCAGCAGAATTCCATTGATCCCGGTGGAGACCGGCGCCCAGAAACTTGATCCTATGGCTACCCCTGCCAGATCATCGACACTCGCCCGTCCAGACATCATAGTATCAATCATGTTCATCGAATAAAGCAATACCTGGGTGATAAGTATTGGCCAGAGTATCCGCATCAACTGGGCATACATATCCCTTTTCAAACCTGTATGATACATTCATTTTCCTCTTCTCACTATTTTTCACATTAATAGATCCACCACATGGAGTGATGGATCTATGGAAAGTTATAAAATCATCCCTGCTATGAATCCTGTTACCAGTACAGGAATATTTAAAAATATGAATGTTGGTACGCATGTGTCCCAAATATGATCATGCTGTCCATCGGCATCCAGGCCAGCTGTCGGACCCAACGTTGAATCAGATGCCGGAGAACCCGCATCACCCAGTGCTCCGGCAGTGCCGATGATTGCAATAATGGCAGGCAATGACAATTCAAGTTCTATCCCCATGGGAACGAATATGCTGGCTATGATCGGTATCGTTGCAAATGATGACCCGATACCCATAGTTACAATCAGACCAACAATCAACATCGATACAACAATAAGTATTTTCTGCCCGGCAAGGACTTCAGCTATATTTTCCACCAATGAAGTGACATGTCCTGTTTCATTAATGACAGATGCAAACCCATTGGCAGCAAGCATCACAATACCGATATAGGCCATCATCTGAATACCATTGACCAGCTCAGAGTCCAGTTTTTTCCATTTAAATTGGAATGACAGAAAGAAAATCATAATTCCAGCCAGAGCACCAAATATCATCGAATCAGTGACGATTTGAACCGCGAAAGTCGCTAAGATGGAGAGAATGGCTGTTATGATTGTTGCTGTACTGATATCCCTCTCCTGCTGAGAGGCAATCTTGATTGTTTCATATTTTCTTTTCTTCCTATAGTAGAAAAATGAAATGATTAACCCAATGACAAATCCACTGGCCGGTATGAGCAGATTCGGCGCGACATCACCAAATGCAATATCCACACCCACCGTTTCAAAACTGGTCACTATTGTGTTTTGGAATATCTGACCGAATCCTACAGGCAGGATGACATAAGGAAAAGTCAGCCCAAATGTTAAGACGACAGCAATTAGACGCCGGTCGATCTCCAGTTCATTCATCAGACTGAGGATTGGGGGAATTAGGATCGGTATGAATGCGATATGTACAGGTATCAGATTCTGACTCATTACGGCAACAGCAAGAAGTGCTGCAATAATGGATACTTTAGCAATAATTCTCGCTTTTTTAGATTGTTCTTTATTCAGCACTTTGATAATGAAGTTTACCAGAACCTCCGTAATACCACTAAATGCTATAAGGGCTGCAAACCCTCCGAGTAAAGCATAGCTCAGAGCAATTTCTGCCCCTCCGACAATTCCTTCAGTAAATATTGTAATGATCTCTGCGATTGGTATACCCGCAACGAGACCCCCGGCCAGTGCGCCGATGAATAAGGCAAGTACTACATTCAATCTGAGCAGGCTCAGAATAATCATAACTAGAACAGCGATTAATACCGCATTCATGCTGTGTCCACCTTCCGATTTGTTTCATGCATAATATTGTAATATTAATTATTAAGAGACTGTTTGTCAATGTTTTAAAAACATGAATATGTTTCAGTATAAGTGAAAATGGAGCAGGAAATGCTGTAAAAGTGCCTTTCGAAAAGAAAGTTGATGAACTCCGAAGCAAATTGCAATGCATTGGTTTCGATGAAGATGAAGCAGAATGTTATGAAAAGGAAATGGATAAAGAGTAAGTATTTCTCATCATGACAAACAATGAAAATGTCGCTCAGTTCCTTATTTAGAATTTGAAATTCAAAGCCGTTCCATATATGGAACGGCTTTTTCATTCATATCATAAAATAGACAAAGGTGGATAATATGACAGAAACCGAGAATATTACTATGAACGGTCTCAATGCTCTTTTGATTGTATCTTTCAAATCGATATTCAACCCCAGCGCTGTCATAGCCATTGTCAGCAGGATTGAAGTCAAAATGGAGACGACTCCCATCACTTCCTCGGCTATAACAATATGATTTCCCAAGACGTAACTGTTGAGCAGGCTCATTAGGACAAAGCCTATGAGGAAATATGGAAAAGGTATCTTTTTGACACTCTCTCCTTCCCCTCTCCTTCTTATAAAGAATATCAATACAAAACAAAGAGGGACCAGTAAAAACACTCTGGATAGTTTCGCAAGCAGAGCCACCGCGAGTGCATCTACGCCGGCCGGCTCAGCTGCCAGCGCCACATGGGCAAGTTCATGCAGGCTGAGCCCGGACCATGTGCCATATTCAAGAGATGTCATGGATAGGTATGGACCCACAAATATATAACCAATCGAAAATAAAGTACCCAACAGAGCAATAATCCCGATGCTTATCGCTGTATCTTCATCCTTCGATTTAAGTATTGGAGCGACGGCGGCAATTGCGGCTGCTCCACATATCCCGGTACCAACTCCCACCAACATGGATATATTCATATCTGCTTTTATCATTTTCGAAAAAATGAATGAAGCAGTAACTGAAAAAACAATAACGATGGCAGACTGTACAAGCAATGTGAGGCCCTGAGAAAATATAAGATCGATATTCAATTTCAGTCCATATAAAACTATCGCCGCACGAAGCAGGATTTTAGAAGAAAATTGTATGCCCGCTGCAATTTTATATGGATAACCAAATATCTGTCTGTATATAAATGCAAGTATTATCGCTGTAGCCAGAGGACCGATATATTCAAAAACCGGTAACTCTGCCAATGAAAATCCAAGCACTGCAATTACCAATGTAAATAAAATCCCGGTTATAAATCCATCTCTTTTAACAGACTTGATCATAATAACGCCTCCATAATTTATGATAGCGCCATATGTTTTATAAGTGAAATAGTATATAATAATAGTATTGATAACCATTAGGTTATGGGAGGAGTGTTACTTTGATTAATCAGACACTTGTCGTGTTCGTAACAGTAATAGATAAGAAAAGTTTTACCCATGCTGCGGAGTCTCTCCACATGACGCAGCCTGCAGTTTCAAATTATATAAAAAAACTTGAAGAAGACCTGGGCGTTACACTTATCGACAGATCGGGCAGGATGGTCAAACTTAATCCTGCCGGTGAAATATATTACTATTACGCTAAAGAAATGATCGGCATCAATGAAAGGATGCAGCACTTGATACAGGATCTTCAACATGAGTCCAAAGGACCGATACATATCGGTGCCAGTTACACTTATGGAGAATATATCCTTCCAAAACTAATTGCGCAACTGATGAAGAAATACCCCGGGATCACACCTGAAGTTTCCATAAGCAACTCAACCTCCATCATCAAAATGGTCAAATCACATGATCTGGACATCGGCATTATAGAAGATGAAGAACGTGAAACTGATAAAGACCTCAATATCACCAGACTGATTAAAGACCGGATGTATATTATTGGAAATCAGAACATGGAATCTGTGCTAGATAAAAAAGCACTTGAGAAAGCAACATGGGTCATCAGGGAGGAAGGATCGGGAACAAGAAGCTACCAGGACCAGTTATTCGCTTCACTCAGCATCCAACCGAAGACCATTACACTGAGCAGTACCCAGGCTGTAAAAAGTTCTGTAGCGAACGGTATCGGTCTAACGCTGCTATCGCATCATACTATTGAGGAAGAACTTAAGACCGGGTCACTTAAAATCATCAATAAGGAAAGGACGGAACTCAGCCGTTATTTCCATCTGCTCACGCCCGATGTTAAATTTCATTCAAAAAGTACGCGCACGCTCCTCGCACTTCTTAATGAAAACAGTCTGGAAACGCATTTCTTCAAATCATGATTATGAAATCAATTTCAATCCCACTACCGCAAAAATGATAAGCAGGATGAACATTACACGTCTCCAGTCTTTGGATTCATTGTAGAAAAACATACCCAGGAGCGCTCCGCCTGACGCCCCGATACCTGTCCATACCGCATATGCAGTCCCCATCGGCAGTGACTGGAGTGCAAATGCAAGAAAGAGGAATGACAGGCCAAAGCTTCCCAGTAATATCAATAATGAAGAAATGTTTTTATCTCTGTGGAGTTTATTGATGGACAACACACCTAATACTTCAAATAATCCTGCAATGATCAATGAAAACCATGCCATGATTACTGCACCTCCTCTTCGTTGTCTCTTGTGACCATTTTAAGCCCGATGACACCTGCAAGAATCATTCCGATCAATACAATTTTCAGCGGCTGGAACGGCTCACCGAACAGTATGATTTCAGAAAGCACCGTTCCAAATGCACCAAGACCGACAAACACAGCATAAACTGTCCCGACAGGCAGGTATTTACCGGCATCGATCATCAGATAGAAACTGACATATATTGCAATGACCGTGAAAGTCCATTCATACCATGCACCTGCGTGAGTCAGACCTACTACCCAGCCTACTTCGAAAATACTTGCAATAATCACTTTGATCCATTGAATATTCATTAATATAACCTCCATAAATATAAAAAGCCCGGGATGAGAATATTATTCTCTCCCAGGCTTTTGTCCCTCCGTGTCATGGAACACTGTCCATGCGCCTCCTCTTGGACCAGGCCTGCAAAAGCAGCGGAACCCTAGGAAGCTTTCGAAATTTAATTAATTTTATTATAGAAGACATTCTTTATTAATGCAAGAAACAGGGTATTAAACAAAAGGAACGCCTGAATGAAAGTGACGTGATAAAATGCTTATTGCTATAGATTTACACAATGATACATTCGATTCTTCTGGGACAAGCTACTGTGAATGGGCCGAGAGGATCAAAAGTGGCATCACTCTCCGTATCCAAAAAGCAATATCGGAAAATGAATCAATCATTTACACAAAAAACCTGTATCCTGAATTTGAACATGATAAAAGATCGACTGAAAGCATTCGATTCGACGAAACAATATACCCTGACTTTCATAAATTATTACAAGGCCGCGGAGATGAGTATATTAAAACATTTTACGGCATCCCCCCCGGATGAATCTAAAAAAATCCAGGAGAAATACAAGGAGGAAGTGGCGACGAACCAGACCATAGAATTCATCGGTGTGGAAACCAATGTTTGCATACTGGCCAATATAATGGTCATACAAAATATATTTCCTCAGGCGAACATCACTGTTGATAAAAACCTTGTGGGAAGTTCAAATACCGACCTTCATAATAAAACCCTTGATGTATTAGAGAATATGAACGTTATCATAAAATAAGAGGGGCATCACATGATGCCCCTCTTATTTTATGATACTTTTTTCCTGTCTTTTCGATTTCCCGTTAAGACAATCCACTTGATAAACAATCCTAATCCCAAGACTAGGCCCACGTATCCCATCACTGGATAGACGGTACCCACAAGTTCTGCAAAGCCTGCAAAACTCAGGATATATCCAAGAATCAATGATAGCGGGAGCAAAATATTATATCCTTTGCTATTAGGCGTAAAGAACCTGATCAGGAAAGGATACAACATCCCAACGGCTGTATTATAGATGACAAGCAACATTGCAATGGCCAGCAACACCCCAAGAGCAGGATGGATTTCATTACCCAGAAGCAGCATAGGCAGGGCAACTTCATTGACTGCCTCAAGTTCCGAGAGAATCCCCAGATTTATCAGAAGCATCAATATCAAAATGATAATACTTCCTGCGATTCCGCCATAACCTGCTGTTTTACGTGATTTTGAATCAGAGCCCATCATTGTTAAAAAGCTAAATGCGACTGCAATGGTAAATCCGCTGTAAGTGATTGCATCCCACCACCAGGCACCGTCAACAGTAAGTTCAGGTTTTGCAAACTGATCTGCGTCAGCCAATGGCTGTGAGGAGTTGAAAAATGTAATGAGAGCAATGATAATAACAACACCCAATAAGTACGGTGTGACTGCACCTAAAGCGATTACAATTTTATTGAAGTTCAATTTTAATGTTATATATACACCAATCACCAATATAAGTGCACCAAGCCAAGGCGGTGCACCAAAACTTTCGTTAAATGTCGATCCGGCTCCGGCAATCATTATGATCGCCACACCGTATAGGAAAAACACTAATATGTAATCAATAATCTTCCCGAATACAAGACCGAATATATTCATGATGGAATCAACATGGGATTCAGACTTAAGATCGTATCCGACATCCGCTGTCCATTTTCCTGTGAACAAGAGGAGAAAACCAGATAAAAATACAGCAAAAATACTGATGAAACCATTATTAGTAAAGAACTGGAGGATTTCCTGCCCTGTTGAAAATCCTGCGCCCACAACTACGCCGGTGTAGGCAAATCCTATCTTCAGGACATCTTTCATATTCACCAAATTAACCACTCCATATGATATTAGAATTTTTAAAATAATAACTTAATAGTACACTTCTTTACTATCTCTGGCAAATGTGAATAAAAAACCACTGCCGGAAATGGCAGTGGTCTCTTTAAATGGAATCCAGAAAATGCAGTATATCTTTAAAAAGCAACTTTTTGTCTTTTCCCTTTGTCATGAGGTGGCCGGTATTCGGATATACTTTCATATCTTTGGCTTTAGAACTGATATTTTCATATATATTGTCCGCACTCTCTTCGTATAACGCCGCATCTTTCCCACCATATTTCACTGCCATCGGCACTGAAATCTCACCCAGGTTATCATGGACTTCATCTATCAATGATTCAAATTCCGCCAAAGCTGACATCGGATTTTCTTCCAGCTCCTTTAGCCTTTCATCAATTTCTTCATCGCTCTTGCCTATGAATTCCATGAAGTTCTCTGTATAGGATACAACCCTCTCATTCAGATCCTCCATATCTTTGCCTTGTGGCACAGACATTGCAACCGCTCCATTTATATCTTCCAGAGAAAATGCGGCTTTCAAGGATAAAATACCGCCCAGCGATACACCGCCGATGGAAATCTTTTCATATCCTTTATCTTTAAGTATTTCATAACTTTCAACAACGTTATCCCACCATTTCTCTGGTCCGGATTCAACTAATGGATCCGGTCCCATCCCATGTCCATCAAATATCGGGATATACACCGCATAGCCGTTCGAATTCAAGTATTCCCCCAGCTCTCTCATATCTCTCGTAGTACCGGTGAAAGAATGCAGTAAAATGACTGCTTTGTCCCCACCTTCCATAAATACCGGATCTGGCTGTGTAATTTTCATCTGTCTTCCTCCTTGTCATGTTTCTTCAGATTGAAATCTTCATTAAATTTTTAATGTTTCACGCTTATCTTTACCTTCATAATCATACTTCAAAACTTTTTAATCATTCCTTCGAGCGGCCCGATTCGCCAAATCACTATCATTGCCTTTCTCAAAGTGTTGCGGCTGCAAATAAAGGGCAGATTACAAGTATCGTAAGAATGCTATGGATGGAGCTCAAAATATCCATGATGAGCTTTCCATACTATCCATGATAACATTCTTCATTTTCTATATATCTAAATATTTAAAAGTGTTTGACAAATTGATTATAAGTTAGTAATATGATATTCAATTAAATAATTACTTATCCAGAGTGGTGGAGGGACTTGGCCCATTGAAACCCGGCAACCTTTTTAGTAAGGTGCCAAATCCAACAGGTATTTTCCTGATAGATGAGTGAAACGAGAGTCTCCCTTATCTTAACAAGGAAGACTCTTTTTATTATTTAAAATTAATGGAGGCGTTAAAATGACTGAAGAATTCCGTTTTGAAACGAAACAATTGCATTCCGGCCAGGAAGTGGATCCTACGACAAACTCACGTGCCCTTCCTATTTATCAGACTACATCCTATGTTTTTGATGATGCGAAACATGCAGCGGATCTTTTTGGCTTGAAAGATGTGGGTAACATCTATACACGCCTGATGAACCCGACGACTAATGCTCTGGAAGTTAGGATCGCAGAACTTGAAGGTGGAGTCGCAGGTCTCGGTGTCGCTTCAGGCATGGCTGCCATCACATACGCGGTACAGGCAGTCGCCAATGCCGGAGATCATATTATTTCAGCGTCAAGTCTCTATGGTGGTACGCATACTCTGTTCACACATACATTCAAAAAATTCGGGATCGAAGCAACACTTGTAGATACTGAAAATCCAGAGAATGTTTCACGTGAAATAAAGGAAAACACCAAGGCCATATTCATAGAAACAATCGGTAACCCTAAAGGTAACGTTGAAGATATTAAGAAACTTGCTAAAATCGCCAATGATAACGGCATTATACTCATTGTAGATAACACATTCGCAACACCTTATCTTTGCCGTCCAATAGAACATGGTGCACATGTAGTAGTACACTCTGCGACCAAATTCCTTGGCGGACATGGTACATCAATCGGTGGTCTCATCGTAGACGGTGGCAACTTCAACTGGGATAACGGCAAGTTCCCCGGACTTACTGAGCCTGATCCATCATATCACGGTCTTGTGTTTACAGAAGCATTCGGTCCAGCAGCACTTGCTTTCAAAATCAGGACTACATTGCTCCGTGATACGGGTGCAGCCCTGTCACCATTCAATGCGTTCCTCCTCACTCAAGGAATCGAGACGCTGTCACTGCGCATGGAACGCCACGTTGAAAATTCACAGAAAGTTGCTGAGTTCCTGGAACAGCATGAAAAAGTGGAATGGGTCGATTATGCCGGCCTCGAATCCAGCCCATATCATGAACTGCAAAAAGAGTATTTGCCTAACGGCGCTGGAGCTGTCTTCACATTCGGAGTCACCGGCGGTTATGATGCCGGTATAAAATTCATCGAATCCCTGGAACTCTTCTCCCTTCTGGCTAACGTCGGCGATGCTAAATCATTGGTCATTCATCCGGCTTCCACGACCCATTCACAACTGAGTGAAGAAGAACAGCTTAAAGGTGGAGTAAAACCTGAAACCATCCGTCTTTCAGTTGGACTTGAACACATTGATGATATTCTTGATGACCTTAAAAAAGGTCTGGATGCGATATAAATGCCTATTAAAATCATCGAGGGGCTTCCTGTCCGGGAGCTCCTCAAAAAGGAAGATGTATATACCATTGGCGCCTCGAGAGCGCACATCCAGGACATTCGTCCCCTTAGAATGCTCATATTGAATCTCATGCCCAAAAAGGAGGAGACTGAACTTCATCTCCTCCGCCTTCTGGGCAACACTCCGCTTCAGATTGATGTTGAATTTCTATATATGTCAACACACCACAGCCGCAATACACCAACAAGCCATCTGCAGAAATATTACAATTCATTTGATGAAATCAAGGATCAGAGGTTCGATGGCATGATTGTCACCGGTGCACCAGTTGAAAAACTGGATTATGATCAGGTTGATTATATTGAAGAACTAAGAAATATCATCGATTGGGCACAGACACATGTATATTCCCGTTTTTTCATCTGCTGGGGTGCACAATTCGCCCTGAATCATTATTTCGGGCTGAAAAAACTGGAACTTCCAAGCAAATTATTCGGTATCTTCGAATATGGAAACTCATACCCGGAACATCCATTCCTTCGTGGATTCGACGATATCTACAGTGTCCCCCAATCCCGTCATACAGCAGTTGATACCAGGGCTCTTAAAAACACGAGTGCACTGGACATTCTCACAGAGCACCCTGAGTTCGGACCTGATATTTCTGCTTCAAAAGACAGAAGGGACTTGTTCATATTCGGCCATCTTGAATATGAACGCGACACTTTGAAGAAAGAATATGACCGAGATATATCAACAGGTCAGAACATAGATATCCCACACAATTATTTCCCGGGTGATAGCTCTTCAAATCCACCTATATTCAATTGGAAAAGTCACGGTCATATCCTGTTCAACAACTGGATCAACGAAACTTATCAGAACACATACTATAATCTCAATGATATGGAGAATTGATGAACACTGCCAATGACGGCGGTGTTTATTTTTATGCATATTAAAAAAACCGGACAGCTTTGTCCGGTTTCTTCATCACGATATATTGTTAATGGGAGATTTGTGATTTTTGATATTCTTTGAGATTTTCATGTTGACGTTTTCTGGAGAGTGCCATTAGATGCCTGAAAAATGAGGCTGCGTGCCGTTCTAAAGTCTCATCCTTGAGTCTTCCCACATTTTTGTTTACAACTTCCTCTTCTCTTGCTTCATCAAAAATAGGAATATCATTTTTCTGCTTATAATCTGCTATTTCAGAAGCGACTTTCATCCGCGCTTCAAACAGTTCCATAAGCTCATGATCAATTTTGTCAATTTTGTTTCTCAGTTTTTCATGCGAGTCCATTGGCATCCCTCCTTTAATTATTGTTGCACAATTTTTTCCATACCTGTCGTTTTCTTCTCAATTTCCAGCAGCATGTTAATTGTTGTCATCAGTTCATCGAACTCATCCGGAGTCAGACACTGCTGACCGTCACTCCACGCATTTTCAGGATCCTGGTGGACTTCAATCTGAAGACCGTTCGCCCCAGACATTACCGCCGCCTTCGCCATGGAAGGGATAATATGTCTGATACCCGCAGCGTGTGACGGATCAATCACGATTGGAAGGTGTGATTCTTTCTGGATAACCGGTACAGTCTGAAGATCCAGCGTGTTGCGTGTCGCTGTTTCAAAAGTACGGATACCGCGTTCACAGAAAATAACATTTTCATTCCCCCCGGCCATAACATACTCAGCAGACATCAACCATTCTTTCATAGTTGCTGACATACCACGTTTCAAAAGGACTGGTTTATTCGTTTTACCTATTGCTTTTAACAGATCGAAGTTTTGCATATTCCGTGCACCCACCTGGATGACATCCACCATTTCGACGAAGTCATCAAGGTAATCCGTAGACATCAGTTCAGATACGACCGGCAGACCAGTTTCCTGTTTTGCAGTCTGAAGAATTCTAAGTCCTTCAACGCCCAGCCCCTGGAAAGCATAAGGTGAGGTTCTTGGCTTGAATGCGCCCCCTCTCAGAGTATTGGCGCCTGCAGCCTTCAGGCGTTTAGCCAGCGCTACTGTATCTTCTTCATTCTCAACTGAACAAGGCCCCGCACAGACCATGAAGTTCTCTGCACCTACTTTTACACCATCAATGTCGATGATGCTGTCATCTTCATGAAAATGTCGGTTTGCCTTTTT
>CAYTIR010000024.1:0-29762 GCA_964437955.1 uncultured Staphylococcaceae bacterium | reverse complement strand
TATAACGCACCGTCTCCTGACCTGTCGGCCAGCTTACCTTTTTCATTTCGCTAACGACATTCTGTAGGAAATTCTTATTATTAGCCATTGGTTGTTTCCTCCTGTATCAGATGGAACTCTTATGAGTCGTATGCCGGTTGCATGTTTTGCAATATTTCTTTATAACGAGCCGTTCGTTATGCTCAGTTTGTGTCGTATAGTTACGCGACCCGCATTCAGTGCACAGCAATGCCACTTTCATCATAAAATCCTCATTTCAATTCTAATTTACTATAACGATTTCAGGCCATGTTGTCAAATGACTCTTCAGGCTCTGCATCGAGGGCCAACTGCTCTTTTTTGCGTCTGATCCGGTACAGACTGTTCGATACAGTCCGCCGATCCACTTTCAGGTACCCGGCTATATTATCCATAGTCCAGCCGTTTTTAAACAGCCTGAGTATCCTTTGTTCAAACGGTGAACATACACTTTTTTCACCGAGAAGATATTCGAGCTGTTCTTCCCTGACCAGATGTTCCATCGGACTTTCTGTATCCACATCCTTCGAATTCCCTATATCGATGTTGAAGGCTTGCTCCCTATGCATGAATTCCTTATTCCTGATATCGAAATACTCCTTCATCCGCGTATACATTTCAAAACGGAGGGAACGCATTACATAATGGCGGTATCTCCCACGTCCATTTTCGTACCGATAGCACAGACGGAGTGCCGACTCCATCATATCCTGTTCAATATCTTCCCTGTCATTATGAGCCGTCGCGTACTTATGGCTCATCCGGATGATCTGCGGACGCAAATATCTGTCTATCGTATCGAATGCTTCCATATTTCCATCATAGACTTGGGCGGCTAAGTGGTCCAGTTCGTCATCCATGCTTTCTTTTACAATAAAATAAAAGCTTGTAATCCGGTACAAAACAACCCCTCCTATACTATGTTAGACAAATGATAAGAGGGATTTCATTTAAATTCAATATGTCAAAAACGGCCGCGCCGCCATTTTTCAAGTTTTGCATGGACATCCTTGCCGATATCTATTTTCTGCCTGGGCATTTTTTCATTAATCGCATCTACTTTTCTGCTGATGTTTTTTTCTGCCTCCGACAATGCAATCCACATTTCCCTTGAAGAGATCCGGTAGGCACCGAGCGCGAAAATAGCATTTTGTTCCGTCAAGTCACTGGTTACCACACTGATTTCACACAGATGCGGATGATAATGATCATGGACGAACCTTTCAATATACTCATCAGCCGTTTCCTTTTCCTTCGTATACACAACAGTCACACCGTAGAAATCGGACACGCTTTCCCGGGATTTGACTTCATAGGCATCAAAAACACAGATGATTTCATACTTGGCCACAGACTGGTATTCGGATAGTGCCGCAAGCACTTTTTCCCTCGGCACAACCATGGAATGAAGGGATTCCCGGTGAAGATCCTTATTTGCCCCGATCAGGTTATAGCCGTCCACTATGAGCAGACGCCGCTTTTTCCGTTTCATGACTATTCACTTCCGACGGGATTCTGCTTACGGTACACTTCGTACATCAGAAGCGCCGCAGACACCGATGCATTCAGGCTGGTAATATGACCCACCATCGGGATTTGAACGATGAAGTCACATTTTTCCAATGTTTTTTTACTGATGCCTTTCCCTTCACTGCCAATGATCAGGGCTGTACTTACATCGGCTGCAAATTCCCGGTAATCCATATCGCCTTTACCATCGCTGCCGGCAATCCAAAATCCTTTTTCCTTCAGCTTATCAATCGTCTGGTTGATATTCGTCACTCTGACGACCGGCACATGCTCAATCGCACCGGTTGACGTCTTCGCAACAGTATCCGTCAGCTGGACCGATCTACGGTTCGGGATGATTACACCATCGAACCCTGTTGCATCACATGTACGCAGGATGGACCCCAGGTTATGAGGGTCTTCCAGGCCGTCGAGGATGACTATGTTCGAGCGCCTGCCCTCAACATTCTCAAGCAGCTGCTCAAGCGGCATGTACTCATGCGGACTTGCAAGGGCGACCACACCTTGATGGCGTTCTTCCGTCACCCCGTCAATTTTATTTTTCGGCACTGCCTGGATGACAATCTTGCGTTTTTTGGCAATTTCCATTATATCTCTGATCTGGCCCTTGTTGATTGTATCCTGTATCATTACTTTGTTGATATCGGCACCACTTTGCAGTGCTTCTTTCACTGCGTGGCGACCGGCAATCACGGAATCACTCATCGTCATCCCTCCCTCTTTCTATGATTTCTTTCATCAGGGATTCTATCCGTTTCCCCGCACCGTGCAGCTCCAGCCAGCCGATCAGTGCCTCCATCCCCGACGCATTGCGGTATTCTTTGATTGTTGCATTTTTAGCACGTGTCGCACTGGACTTGTTGCGCGCACGTCTGGCGATATCCCATTCATCGGAAGATAGAATTTCCGCATTCTTCAAATAAAGCAGCGCTTCCGACTGGGCTGGTGCACTGACAAGCTTGTTCGCTTCCCTATGGAGCTGATCCGGTTTTAAATACGGTTTCTCTTTTATCAGATGCCGCCGGATGTAGACAGCATATATTGCATCCCCCAAAAAGGCGAGGGACAAAGACGGGACATCATCCATAGTGAATTCAGCCACGTCTGAAGCGCACACCTTCCTTGGTATCTTCGAGCACGATACCTTGCTCTTTCAATGAATCCCGTATTTCATCCGCACGTGCAAAGTCCCTGTTTGCCCGTGCTGCGTTGCGTTCTTCAATCAGCGCTTCAACTTCTTCATCAAGCAGGATCTTCTCCTGTTCCAGCCTGATTCCCAGCACCTCACTGAACATATCGAACACTTTGACAAAAGCTTCGAGCACTTCCTTATTCGTCGTTGTACCGCGCATATATTTATTGAGCTCGGTCGCAAGTTCATGCCAGACGGTAATGGCATTCGCTGTGTTGAAATCATCGTCCATATGACGTTCAAAAGCAGCAGTCTTATCATCTACGATATAAAGGTAGGTGCCGTCATCTCCGCTGCCCACCGAAGATTCCATGCGCTCTTTCGCCTGTTGGTAGCTGGATTGGATGCGCTCAAGTCCGGCGGCTGCCGCCTCGACAAGTTCACGGTTGTAGTTGATCGGGTTGCGGTAATGCACACTGATCATGAAGAACCTGAGAACATTCGGGTCGATCTCCTTGATGATGTCATGCACAAGGATGAAGTTTCCGAGTGACTTGGACATCTTCTCATTATCAATGTTGATATAGCCGTTATGCATCCAATAGTTTGAAAATGTCGCATCCGTCATGCATTCGCTTTGCGCAATCTCATTCTCATGGTGCGGAAAAGTCAGGTCCTGCCCGCCTGCATGGATGTCAATCGTATCTCCGAGGTGATGACGTGCCATTACACTGCATTCGATGTGCCAGCCCGGACGGCCGTCGCCCCATGGTGATTCCCATTTTATTTCGCCTTCTTTAGCCTGTTTCCACAACACGAAATCCAGCGGGTCTTTCTTCCTTTCGCCGGATTCGATCCGGGCGCCGACCTTGAGGTCATCAACCGACTGATGGGAAAGCTTCCCGTACTCATCAAAAGAGCGTGTTTTAAAATAGACATCACCGTCAGATTCATAGGCATGGCCTTTATCCACCAGCAATTTGATGAATTCGATGATGTCATCCATGTGATCCATCACCCTTGGATGTTCAGTTGCCCGCTTTACATTAAGCGCCCCGGTATCTTCGAAGAATGCATCGATGAAACGGTCTGCGATAACAGGCACTTCCTCCTTGAGTTCAATGGATGCCTTGATGAGCTTGTCATCGACATCCGTGAAGTTGGATACGTAGTTCACCTCATATCCCTTGTATTCCAAATAGCGTCTTACCGTATCAAACGCAATGGCAGGCCGCGCATTGCCAATATGGATGTAGTTATAAACCGTCGGACCACAAACATACATTTTCACTTTGCCTGCTTCGATCGGCCTGAAGTCTTCCTTCTGTCTCGTTAAAGAGTTAAATATGCGAACCATTTTCTACCTCGTTTCTGACTTCGCTTCTAAAGTCCTTGATTTCATCTTCTATTCCCAGAATCATATCCAGAATCGGATCCGGCAGATCTGTCTGGTTCAGATCCCGGGCGTTCTTCACTTTCTCACCAGCCTGCTTGACTACATGCCCTGGAATACCGACAACTGTGGAATCACGGGGCACATCATGGAGGACTACCGAGTTTGCACCCACTTTCGAATTTTCATGTATGCGGATATTCCCGAGTATCTTTGCACCTGCGGCTACAAGCACATTATCGTCTACATCAGGATGCCTTTTCTTTTCTTCTTTACCCGTACCGCCAAGCGTTACTCCCTGGTAGATTGTCACATTGTTTCCGATGCGGCACGTTTCACCAATGACCGTTCCCATGCCATGGTCGATGAACAGTCTCCTGCCAATTTCAGCACCGGGATGAATCTCTATACCGGTGATAAAACGGCTCACTTGCGAGATTACACGCGCACTTGTTGTGAAATTCCTCTTATAGAGCCGATGGGCCAATAGATGTGACCATACTGCATGAAGTCCGGAATACGTAAAGAATACTTCAAAACGGTTTTTTGCCGCCGGATCCATTTCTAGCACCATGTCGATATCTTCTTTTATTCTGCCAAACACTGCTCATCCCTCCAGACTGTTAATACAAATAAAAAGCCTCTGTCCCAAAGATAGGACAGAGGCGCGATCTGCACGGTTCCACTCTGCTTGCAGACTGAAAAATCATCTGCACTTTAAATTTATGAAACTATAATATAGAGTGCAATTCTGATTAATGAACGGTTATCCTTTCAGCACCCGGATAATCTCTGTTTTCCGCCAACAACCATACTTATGGTCCCTATATCGTCTTTATCATAAGCCATATGCGTGCCACCCGCAAGATGTTTGCCCGATTACTTGAGTTTCCCGATGCGTTCGATCACTTTCTCTTTGCCGAGCAGGGAAATCGTATCCGGGAGTTCCGGGCCTTTTGTCTGGCCAGTCACAGCCACACGGATTGGCATGAACAGCTTCTTGCCTTTATATCCTGTAGATTTCTGAACATCTTTGATTGCCGCTTTGATCGCAGCAGGCGAAAAGTCATCGAGTTCACCGAAACGTTCGTGAAGTGCTGCCATCAATTCCGGTATATGTTCATCTGAAATCACCGCATTTGCTGCTTCATCAAACTCTATATCCTCTTTGAAGAATTGTTCAGAAAGCGTTGTGATTTCACCGGCAAAACTCATCTGTTCCTGATAGAGCGCTACAAGCTTGCGTGCCCATTCCATTTCCTCTTCAGTGGCGTTCTCTTCAACAAGCCCTTCTTTAATCAGATGGGGCAACGCCATTTGGAATACAGTTTCTGTATCTTTTTCCTTCATGTACTGATTGTTTATCCATGTCAGTTTCTGCTTATCGAAGAATGCCGGAGATTTTGACAGGCGCTTTTCGTCGAACAGCTCGATGAACTCTTTCTTGGAGAAGATTTCCTCTTCCCCCTCAGGCGTCCATCCCAGCAGTGCAATAAAATTGAACAATGCTTCAGGCAGATAGCCCAAATCCTTGTACTGCTCGATGAACTGGATGATCGAACCGTCACGTTTGGAAAGTTTTTTCTTATCTTCGTTGACGATCAATGTCATGTGGCCGAACTTCGGTTCTTCCCAGCCAAATGCTTCATAGACCATCTGCTGTTTTGGAGTGTTCGAAATATGATCGTCTCCGCGGAGCACATGTGATATTTCCATATAGTGGTCATCTACAACCACCGCGAAGTTATATGTCGGTACACCGTCTTTTTTCACGATGACCCAGTCTCCGATACCATTGGATTCAAATGATACATCGCCTTTGACGATATCGTTGAACGTATACGTCTTATCCTGTGGCACGCGAAGTCTGATGCTGGGCTCTCTGCCTTCTGCAATCAGCGCCTGTTCCTCTTCCTGGCTGAGGTTGGCATGCTGTCCGCCATAACGAGGCATCTCACCGCGGGCAATCTGTGCTTCGCGCTCGGCTTCCAGCTCCTCACTCGTCATGTAACAGCGGTATGCCTTATCCTCATCCAACAGCTGCTGGACAAGCGGATCGTAAATGTCTCCGCGTTCAGACTGACGGTAAGGACCGTATCCGCCATCCTGATCGACACTCTCATCCCATTCGAGTCCGAGCCATTTCAAATAATGAAGTTGTGATTCTTCCCCTGTTTCCACATTTCTAGCCTTGTCAGTATCCTCGATGCGGATGACGAAATCCCCATCGTAATGACGCGCAAATAAATAGTTGAACAACGCAGATCTTGCGTTACCGATATGCAGATATCCCGTTGGGCTTGGCGCATACCTTACTCTGACTTTATCCATTATGATTCCTCCATTTTTTCAAGTAGGACGACCGCTTCAGATGCGATACCTTCTTCCCTGCCGGTAAATCCGAGTTTCTCTGTCGTAGTCGCCTTAATATTAACATTGCCTGTGCCTGTCTTCAAAAGGGATGCGGACACTTCACGCATCTCGTCTATATACGGCCTGAATTTCGGTTTTTCAGCCATGATCACAGCATCAATGTTGCCGATCCTGTAACCTTTTTGCTCCATCATATCCACAACTTCGGATAATAGCACTTTGGAGTCCATATCTTTATAAGCCTCATCAGTATCCGGGAAAAACTTGCCGATATCACCGAGGGCAAGCGCACCCAATATCGCATCAGCGATTGTATGAAGAAGGACATCGGCATCCGAGTGACCTTTGAGTCCAAGGTCATGTGGAATTTCAATGCCTCCGATGATGAGCGGCCTTCCTTCTGCAAAAGCGTGAACGTCAAAACCGTGACCAATTCTAAACATGATGATCCACCATTCTTTTTATAATTGCCTCTGCCATGATCAGGTCTTCCATGGTAGTGATCTTTATATTGTCGTAATTCGAAGTGACGACATGGACATCTTCACCAAGGGCCTCCACCATACTTGCATCATCCGTCACACTGAGATCATTCTTCTCCGCTTCGCTGTAAGCTCTCATGATGAGGTCGTAGCTGAATGCCTGTGGTGTATGCGTTACAAAAAGCTCGTCCCTTGGAACAGTCTCCTTCACTTTGCCGTCTTCAATCCTTTTTATGGTATCTTTCACTTTCACACCACAGATTACCGCGGACTTATATTTTACGTTCTCATACAGTTCAAACAGAATATCCTGCGAGACAAACGGCCTCGCCCCGTCATGAATAAGCACATAGTCACACTCGGGAATGTTTTTCAAAACATTATAGATACTGTGCTGCCGCTCATTTCCACCTTCAAACACACCTTTGACTTTGTATGATGAAGAGAATAAATCTATCATGCTGTCCATCTCTTCTTTCCTGGCAGCCAGATAGATCGCATCACAGTTGCTGTCCTTTTCGAATTGTTCAATCGTCATCTGTATGATTGCCATTTCATTAATTTGAATGAAGACTTTATTATAATCATAACCCATCCGCTTCCCGAGCCCTGCGGCTGGTATTACTGCTGCATATCCCATATTTAACTCACTTTCTTTGAAAAGATTATCCTGCCTGAATTTGTCTGGAGAACACTTGTCACTTCTATTTTTATCGTCTGGTTTATAAGTTTCCTGCCATTCTCTACGACAACCATTGTACCATCTTCCAGGTAACCTACACCCTGGTTTTCCTCTTTACCCGCTTTGGATATAAGCAAGTCGAACGAGTCTCCCTGTATAACGACCATTTTAATGGAGTCGGATAGTTCGTTGACATTGAGTACTTTGATCTGATGGAGCTGGCAGATTTTGTTGAGGTTGTAATCCGTGGTGATGACGGCCCCATTTTCCGCTTTCGCCAATTCTATCAATTGGTGATCCACATCCAGTTTTTCATAGGTAACGGGCATAATATTAACGTCTTTGCTCAACTCCTGCAAAGCATTGAGCATGTCAAGGCCGCGCTGGCCTTTGTCACGCTTGATAGGGTCTGTTGCATCCGCAATGAGCTGAAGTTCATCCAGCACAAACTGAGGGATGACCAGCTCCCCTTCAACAAAGCCCGTCTTCATCACATCTACTATTCTACCATCTATGATTGCACTCGTATCAAGAAATTTCTTCTGGCCCGTTACAACACCCCGGGCATCCCTTCCCTGAGCGCTCCTCGGGAACAGATCGAGCACTTCACTGATTTTCTTAAGACCGATCTGAAAGCCCAGGTAACCCAGGACAACCGCAAGGACAAACGGAATAATATCACCGAAAACAGGAATATCCATAGTGTTTATCAATAATGAAATTAAGACAGCAATTAAAAGTCCTATGACCATCCCTAAAGTGGCAAATACGATTTCCGAAAGATTGCGGTTCAAAATCAGTCCTTCGCTTTTTCTTATCAAGGATTCAAATTTTGGCACGGTCCAGAGAAACAGCAGCAGGAAAAGAACACCACCGATAACGCCGTATACAAGCACATTGCCTATGATGGCTGGTACTGCTACCGGCAGCATCTGAACCATTTCCGGGAACAGCCATACACCGAGTGAAATCCCTATAAGGAAATAAAGTACATATAAAAGATATTTCAGCATGCTCTTTTCACCTCCTCATCGTTTTATTTTACCGCAGTTTTCAATGCATCTTTCAATGTGCGGGCACCAACGACCTCTATCCCTTCAGGAACAGTGAGCCCCTTCATGTTGGATGAAGGTATGATTGCGCGCTTGAACCCTAACTTCGCCGCTTCAATCAAACGCTGGTCAATCTTCGTGACGCGTCTCACCTCGCCGGTCAGTCCCACCTCTCCGATGAAACAGTCGTCACCGCGCACCGCTGCACCTTTGAAACTTGATGCGATACTGACAATGATGCTCAGGTCCACCGCAGGCTCTTCCAGTTTGCCGCCTCCGGCAACTTTGATATAGGCATCGTGCTGCTGCATGAGCAGCCCTTCACTTTTTTCCAGCACTGCCATGAGAAGCGACAGCCGGTTATGATCTATGCCTGTGGCCATCCGTCTCGGATTGTGGAAATGCGTCGGTGTAACGAGTGCCTGAACCTCGATAAGCATCGCCCGTGTACCTTCCATTGTCGCAACAATCGCCGATCCCGGCACATTTTTGGATCGTTCCTCCAAAAAGATTTCCGACGGATTCAACACTTCTGTCAGACCAACATTTTTCATTTCGAACATACCCATTTCATTCGTTGAGCCAAAACGGTTTTTCACTGCTCTTAGAATACGGTAGGTATGGTGCTGGTCCCCTTCGAAATACAGTACTGTATCCACCATGTGTTCCAGCATTCTCGGGCCTGCAATCTGCCCTTCCTTCGTCACATGCCCGACAATGAACGTTGCGATGTTGCCGCTTTTCGCGATATTCATAAGGCTTTGGGTACATTCCCGGACTTGCGAAACGCTGCCTGGTGCACTTGTGACATCTGGGTGAAATATTGTTTGTATGGAGTCGATGATGAGAAAATCAGGTTTGGTGTTTTTAATTTCATCGTGGATGTGGAAGAGATTCGTTTCACTGTATACATTAAGGTTATCACTTGCTTCTATCAGACGGTCTGCCCGCAGTTTTATCTGCTCGAGCGATTCCTCTCCGGATACGTAGAGCACTTCATGTTTTTCGGATAGTTTCAAGGCTGTCTGCAGCAGTATGGTGGATTTTCCGATTCCCGGGTCACCGCCGATAAGTATCAGCGAACCATCCACAATCCCCCCACCGAGCACACGGTCGAGTTCACCGCTCTGGGTAAGCGTTCTTGGGGTGTGACTCTGTTTCACACGGTCAAGTTTGCGACTGCGTTGCCGCTCCTGCTGTTCAGGTTTGCCGAAAGTCCCTCTGCCTGTCGTCTCTTTATGGACCAGTTTTTCTTCCATCTGGTTCCATGCCCCGCAGTTCGGACATTTCCCTGCCCATTTTGGAGACTCATATCCGCAGGCCATACATTCAAATACGTTTTTCGCTTTAGCCATCAGGCACTATTCCTCCAATTTTATTCTTATTTATTTTTATTATTACTATTGTATTACTATTTAATATAATTTTAAAGCAAGTAACGTTTACATCCCACAAATGTTTGACTGATGCAGGGCAATCGATACCTTATTCATCTTCTGCCTGCATAAAATAAGTGTCGGAGTGCCGTCCACCTTTCAGGCAGCAGTGCGTAATGTCGTTTGAGAACGGGTATCTGTATAAAAAGGCAGGTGAGTCTTCGTGAAGCATTCCAAAGCGGAAATCACTTCGTTTTTTCAGAAACTGGACCGGGGCATATTCATGGATGAACATAAAGAAGCGGCGAATATCGACAGGCCGTTCCCCATTGGACACGGCCAGACGATTTCCCAGCCTTCTCTCGTATTGGATATGACACTCCATCTTGCGCCGGCAGATGACAGCAGGGTCCTGGAGATCGGCACAGGGTCCGGATTCCAGACTGCCCTTCTCGCGCGGTTTTCAAAAAGCGTCTAT
The DNA here is from genome assembly GCA_964437955.1 of uncultured Staphylococcaceae bacterium. GTDB lineage: Bacteria > Bacillota > Bacilli > Staphylococcales > Salinicoccaceae > Salinicoccus. The sequence goes on along the minus strand of CAYTIR010000024.1, from coordinate 19,246 downwards.
ACTGTCGAAAGGATCGGGTCCCTTCACCGGAAAGCAAAGGAGACGCTTGATGATGAAGGATATACCAACATACATTTCCATATGGGAGACGGAAGTCTGGGATGGGAAGCGCATGCCCCGTATGACAGGATAATGGTCACAGCCGCTGCGCAGGAAATCCCGGAGGCTCTGTCCGGACAGCTTGCTCCGGGAGGACGGATGGTCATCCCCGTGGGTGACACCTTCAGCCAGAAACTCTATCTGGTGGAAAAGGAGAGAGATGGTAAACTTCACACTTCGTTTCTTGAGCATGTCAGATTCGTTCCACTGCAAGAAGGCAGGGAATGATGCCCGAAATATGTGCCGGCCGTGAGAGAAGCCGTCATATGGCGATTGACCATATGACGGCTTCCGTGTGTTAAACCCCGTATTCAACTCATTGATTGATTTTATCAGCAATCTCTTCATACATTTCATCTATTCCCATTCCTGTGAGCAGAGGGACGCCATCGATCACCTGATCTCTTATATCTTCAGGAACTATCGTAGTGGAAACTATAATATCGTAGTCATCGATGCGATTGAGTTCATCGCTTATCTTCGACTGATAGAGAGACACTTTATCCTCCAGACCATTTTCCTGCAGCCACGTTCTGACTTTGCCTGTCACTACTGTAGATGTTGCCACACCGGTCCCACACATTATCAAAAGCTTTTTAGTCATATTCTCCATCTCCTTTACTATTTATGATTCAACTTCCCTCTTTGTGTCACTGACCTTGTTTTTATACACTATTAAAATCAATGTAATCAAAAATATAATGCCAATGCCGATCCAACCAGCCATTTCCCCTAAGCCTCCGAAGAGGATTGTTGTCCATGCACCGCCGTCACTCAAAACCGTGATGGAAGCATTCCCCTGCAGGTCAAAGTTGGCTGATTTCGCTGTTGCGGTAATAAACGGTGTTGCCCATGAAGAGATATACAATGCACCAGCAAGCAGGATTGCTCCTCCGACGACACTTCTGAAAATATCCCCTCTAAAAACAGGCACCATCAGACAGATGATGAAAGGGATTGTCGCCAGATCCCCCAATGGAAGGGTCGTATTACCAGGAAGAACGACTGCCAGCAGCAACGTAATCGGAACCAGAAGAAGAGATGCAGCCAATACCGATGAATGGCCTACGGCGAGTGCACTGTCCATTCCTATGAACAGTTCTCTGCCGGGAAACCGTTTTTTGACCCAGTTTGTCGCCGCTTCCGATATCGGGGAGAGCCCTTCCATCAAAAGCGATACCATTCTCGGCAGCAACAGCATTACCGCTCCTGTCGCAACCCCGAGGCTCAGCGTCTCGCCGATCCCATAATCGGCCAACACCCCGATAATTATACCAATGAGAAAACCCAGAACTGTGTTGTCTCCAAATAGCCCAAAACGTTTCTGTATCGATTCAGGGCTGAGATTGAGCTTATTCAATCCTGGAATACGGTCGAAGATCCAATTCAACGGCAAAGCCACCACAAGCCCTGCCACTGATAATCCGTGCGGGAAAGACATATTCGCAAGACCGTAATATTTTTGAACATATTTGGCACTGATATCTCCCAAGTAATAAATCAGCATTGAATGTGTGATCATGGTGAAGATCCCCAGGGCAAAATTTCCAGTGATTGCATAAACAATAGAACCGGAGAATGCGATATGCCAGAAGTTCCATATATCAACATTCAAGGTTTTTGTCATTCCTGTTACCAATAATAGAATGTTAACCACTATACCGACTATGATCGCCATACTTCCCAAAAAAGTTCCATATGCGATGGCAGCTGCGGCCGGCCATCCTACATCTATAGTCTGCATCGACAACCCGTAATTTCCGACCATCGCTTCAGCTGCTGGTCCCAGATTGTCCGTCAGGAGGCCAATCACCAAATTCAGACCGATAAAGCCGACCCCTATGGTCAACGCCGCCTTAAATGCTTTGCCGAATTTCACTCCGAGTATCAATCCAAAAACAAGAAAAATTATGGGGAGCATCACGCTTGCCCCTAAATCAAGAAACCATTGCATTATTTGTTCAAAAAGCTGCATAGTTCTCATCCCCTTTGTCCGTATCAAAGCTAATTTTTCCGCCTTACACATTCCACCAATATTCCTGTACATCCAACGCAGGCATGGATACGATTTCTAATTCAATTTTGCATCTGAACTCCCCATCACTTTTAATGCTGCTTCCTTTGTTCCATATTCAACTCCTATCATCAGTTCCCTGTCCAATAACTACGATATCCTTGTCATTCCATTGTATCCCCGTTTGCCCCGGTTGAAAATGATATTGGGATAATCCTTCATCCTTGAATATTCTGCCCTGATCAATTGCAGAGGCGTCTACTAAAAAAACCATGGGTCTTCACATCTACAGATCCATGGTTTTACTTATGCTATAAATGTTTCATTGTCCGAGCATTTCATCCTGCTTTTTCCTGAGTTCCCAGATGAGGGACGAATCGTCATGATTTACATCATCATAAGTGATGACTTCCCCTTTTTTGATATCATTCTTGAGGACAAGTTTATTGCTTACCAGTCCGATGGGAAGAGCGTTCATCGATTTCGCCTCCTCATATTCATAGATTCTTCCATAGATTGTATAACCACCAATCGTGTCCAGGCTGTCTCCCGCTTTCAGATCCACCTTCGCTACAGTAGCCGTTTCAGCCACCATGCCGTTATAAGGTGCAATCGTCGGGGTTTTATGGAGATAGGCTTTCGCTACGGACAACGGTGTTTCCAGGCTGGTCAGGTGGTAAGGCCTGTAAAGAACATAGTTCGGACCCTCTCCCATGCTCAGATACTTCATCTCTTCATTCACTTCTTCTTTTTCTGAAGAAATTATGGCAAAGACTCCAGGTGCGATACCTTCAACAAAATCGACGATTTTATGATTTTGAACCTGTCCGCCCTCCGACTTCAGTTTGAAAATATCCGGAAGCTCTTTGACACCGGCTTTGAAACCATGCATGCCCGGCTGATCCGGCAGGAAACCCGTAGCATTGGCCACAGCATTCATTTCCACCATAGTCTTCGTACCATCCTGGAATGAAGCGATCATCTTAGGATTCGATTTCTTCTGCTTTGCCGCTTCCGCCACACTGTCGGGGTTGGCATCCAGATTCAACGGATTGTTCTTCCCTTTTCCAAGTCCGACTATTTCAAACCCGAGTGCATCTGCAAAATCATACAATTCCATGATGGCCCCTGGTTCATCCCCTGCAGAACCCGTATAGACCACCCCATTTTCTTCAGCCAACCTGTTTAAATAGACACCGATTGTGATATCCGCTTCAACATTCAACATTACAATATGTTTTTTATTTTCAATTGCCTTGATTGCCACAGAGGCCCCTACCTCCGGGACGCCCGTCGCATCCACAATGACATCAATGCCTTCTATTTCACACAGCAGATCTGAATTTGTCAGTGCTATGCTTTTACGCTCTTTTACCGCCTGATTTGCTTCCTCTAGATTTTCAACAACGGCTACTTCATGTGCAGGCACACCTGCCAATTCATAGGCATGCTTGACATTATCAATCTTAATGTCGGAAGTCGCCACTACTTTCATACCATTCATGGAGGCAATCTGGGAAATCATCCCTCTCCCCATCTGGCCGGCTCCTACCAGTCCCACACTGATCTGTTGTCCTGATTTCTCAAGTTTCTCAAGTTCCCTGTTAATTCCAAGCATGAATTACTACCTCCACTGATTAATTAGATTTAATGACGATCTTCTGTCCAACTTGTAGATCCGGAATTCCTTTTTTCTCCAGACATATCGTTCCAGGTAAATCAGAGCTATTCTCACCGTTGAACTGGAAAGTCGCATGCCCCAAGTCCTGGAGGGTTTCATTCGCTTTGCTGCCAACGAACAATATGGCGAATGCTTCCCCATTCAGTTCCATGACATCGCCTGCCTCAACTTCTCCCTCAACTGTTCCGCCGTGGACGACGGAAATATCCCTAAGCTCCTGAGGAGAGTTCTCATTAAATAAAATCATCATATTTTCACTTTTCATCATCTCCCACTCGTTACCGAGTTCCGTAATTGATGCATTTAGTTTTTCCATTGATAAAATTCTCCTTTGTTGTTAATAAATGAAGAAGCTGAAGCCGAATGCAATCAGTACGGCAAGTGGCCCTGTGATTGCCCTGGAGAACAGCACCGCCGGCACTCCAACTTCTATCGTTTCCGGTTCCGCTTCCCCAAGCGTCAGACCTACGGGAACAAAATCCGCTCCTGCCTGTGGGTTGATTGCGAATAATGCAGGAAGGGCCATTTCCGGTGGAATATTTCCTTTGCCGATTTCTACACCGATCAGAACCCCGACTACCTGCGCAATAACCGCCCCCGGGCCGAGCACCGGGGAGAGGATTGGCAGAGAGACGATCACTGAAAGTAACAGCAGACCGAGAATATTCCCTGCGAGCGGGGTCACCGCATTTGCAATGATATCCCCGATTCCAGTGAATGTAATAATACCAATCAGCATCGAAACGAAAGCCATGAAAGGCAGTATGTTTTTAATGACCTGATCTATGGTTTCGCGTCCAGCCTGATAGAATACACTGACCACACCGCCCATTGCTCTGCCGATACGTTCAATGAAATTTTTCTTTTCAGGCTCTTTCCCGCTGTCGCTCACCTTCTGCTTCGCTTCCTCTTTCAACTCCTGCGCAGTTTTCTTGCTGGCGGCAGCCGGTTTCACCGGACTGTCTTCAGCCGCATCCGCACTGCCATCCCCGGTCTCCTGAATATCCTTCTCTCTCACCCCGGAGACAAAATTATCTTCTTTTATGAACTGCATCAGCGGGCCGGAAGGGCCGGTGGCGTGTAGATTGATTGTAAGCACATCGTTTTTCGGATAAATGCCGCACCGCGCAGTACCGCCGCAATCAATGATTACACATGCCATTTCTTCGTAATCCACTTTTGTTTTGAATCCATCCACTGCCTCCGCCCCTGTTTCGTCGGCAATATACTGGGCAAGCGGATCGATTCCACCTCCGGTGACGGAAACTACATATGGCTTTTCTTCACTGGGTGTGATCTTAAGTGGACCGCCCCATCCGCCGGAACCTTTTGAAACTTCAACTGATTTATACATGTCGGAACCCCCTATTCATCCTTTAAAAGTCCTTGCTTTTTCATCAGTCTTACTGTAATGATCTCAGTCACGATACCCCGGATCAGAATGACCACCACACCGGTCACAAAGTACATAAGAGCAAGTGGCCCCAGCGGCATGCCGAGTGTCGTCAAACCTGCAGAAACACCAAGATACACGAATAATTCTGCCGGGTTGGCATGCGGGAACAATCCGGTGATCGGATGCACGAAGGATACTGCCGAATCATAGAATGCGGGCTTTTGTTTTTCCGGCAGAAACTTCCCGAATGTATATGCCATCGGGTTCGTCAGGAAAAACACCGCCAAAATCGGAAAAAGTGTATAACGCAATATGAAGTACTTCGTAAGCTTCTGTGCAAACCGGGTCACTCTGTCTTCACCGACAAATCTTACAACAGCATTCACTGCCGTAATCAAGACAATCAGCAATGGGATGATGCCCGTGACCATCCCCATAAATGTGTCTCCGCCTTCCTGGAACATGCCGATGAAACCTTCCGCCATCTTAACTACAAAGTCCATGATTATCCCTACCTTCCTTTGCTATCTTTTGTCACTTCTATTTTCTCTATCGCACTCACGATTGCCTGCTGCATCTGCGGCTCTGCTTCATAAGTTAGGAGAGATGACAGTTTTTCACCTGCAATGTCCGAAAATTCCTCAAACCTGGAAAACACTGTGACCCCTTCCATTTTCCTTGCTTCAACGACGACATCATCCATATCAGTTACCAAAACCATAACAATCCCTTTGCCAAAACGTTTCTTGCTCTTTCCTACTCCCAGATAACCGGACCCCCGCCTGCTCATCTCCCGTATCGTCTGATGATAATTCTTCAATTGATAATGAGTGAGCAGAAATTGAAGCCCCCATAAAACAACAAACAGCAGCGCAATGAAAATCCACGTCTGCACTCCAACCCCTCCTTTTACATCTGTTCCAATAAAGAACTTATGTAAATAGTAAAGCGTTTCCACACTAATGTCAATAGATATCTGAAAATTGTAATTTAAAATAAAATTCAGTTATGTTTGACATATCTTCAGATATCCATTATCATTTTTATCAAATGTTCCATAGTTGAACATATGTAAATGAAAGGGGTTTATCATATGAATCTGAACTTGCCGGAAACTGTTTCCTCAGAGAAGTTAACGGAACTTTACGAACAGATGTGGCTCATCAGGCTGTTTGATGAAAAAGTAGATGAGTTTTTTGCAAAAGGAAAAATACACGGAACGACCCATCTTGCGGTAGGACAGGAAGCTTCTGCCGCCGGCGTATGCGCCCTCCTCGATGACAGCGATAAAATAACGAGTACGCACAGAGGCCACGGACATTGCATTGCAAAAGGAGCAGACACAAGATATATGATGGCAGAGCTCTTCGGCAGAGAGACTGGTTACTGTAAAGGGAAAGGCGGATCAATGCACATTGCCGACCTTGAAAAAGGAAATCTGGGTGCCAATGGAATAGTCGGCGGTGGTTTTGCAATCGCCTCCGGAGCTGCTCTGACTTCCCAGATGAGAAATGAAGGATACGTTGTTGTCTGCTTCTTCGGAGACGGTGCATCAAACGAAGGAAGTTTCCACGAAGCATTGAACCTCGCTTCGATTTGGAAATTACCTGTCGTATTCGTATGTGAGAATAACCAATACGGTATGTCCGGCTCAGTGAATGATATGACCAACATCAGCGATATCGCTGAAAGATCCGCTGCCTACGGTATTCCCGGAAGTGTTGTGGACGGTAATGACATTTTCGAAGTCATGAACGCTACAGATGATGCCGTCAGATTTGCAAGGGAAGGAAATGGTCCCAGCCTTGTAGAATGTAAAACATACAGATGGAAAGGCCACTCAAAGAGTGACGCCAAAAAGTACAGGACACGTGAAGAAGAAAAACAATGGAAAGACAGGGACCCGATCAAATTGATGAGGGAAAAATTGATTAAAGAAGGATTCTTTACTGAAGATGATGCTGATAACATCAAGAAAAAGGCAGTGAAGACCATTGAAGAAAGCGTCCAATTCGCACTCGACAGCAAAGAGCCGGACGTATCAACACTGTTGGAAGATGTATACGCAGAATAGGAGGGGTAAATAATGAGAGAAATAACATATCTAGAAGCTGTAAGGGAAGCTTTATCGCAGGAGATGAGAAATAACGAAGATGTCTACATGCTCGGAGAAGATATTGGTGTATATGGCGGTGCATTCGGTGTTTCCAGAGGAATGATCGAAGAATTCGGACCGGATAGAATCAGGAACACCCCTATTTCCGAAGCTGCAATTTCGGGGACAGCGGTAGGCTCTGCCCTGACAGGAATGCGGCCGATTCTTGAACTTCAATTCTCAGACTTCATAACGATCGCAATGGATAACCTGGCAAACCAGGCTGCAAAAATACGTTATATGTACGGGGGCAAGGGAACCATCCCCATGGTTCTCCGAACACCTTCTGGTTCCGGCACAGGTGCTGCAGCACAGCATTCACAAAGCCTCGAAGCATGGGCGGCCCATATCCCGGGCCTCAAAGTGGTGCAGCCTTCCACGGCAAGTGATGCCAAGGGACTGCTGAAAGCGGCAATAGATGACAATAACCCGGTTGTTTTTTATGAACACAAGCTATTATATAAAACATCCGAAGATGTCCCGGAAGAACAATACAGTATCCCGCTCGGCAAAGCCGATATTAAACGAGAAGGTACGGATGCAACAATTGTCGCAACCGCAATGATGGTCCATAAATCACTTGAGGCTGCTGAACTGCTTGCTGAAAAAGGAATCAATGTAGAAGTCGTCGACCCGAGAACACTGGTACCTTTCGATACGGAAACGGTTGTGGAATCGGTTAAAAAGACCAGTAGATTACTCGTTGTCCATGAAGCAGTCAAATTCGGAGGCATCGGCGGGGAAATTGCTTCCCTGGTTGCAGAAAGCGAAGCATTCGATTATCTCGATTATCCCATCAGACGGCTGGGGGCCGCTTTTGTACCTGTCCCTTATAACCCGACATTGGAAAAAGCCTCCGTACCTTCTGTAGAGGAGATCGTCGAAAATATACAGGAAATGGTTAACTACCAATCTTAAGGAGGGATAATCATGCCGAACGAAATATTCATGCCGAAGCTGAGCAGCACGATGGCTGAAGGTACCATAATTGAATGGTTCAAAGAGGAAGGGGACGATATAGAGGTTGGCGAACCTATCCTTGAAATTATGACAGATAAGATAAACATCGAAGTGGAAGCCTACCACGAAGGGATCCTTCTGAAGAAATACTTTGAATCTGATGATGCAGTACCGGTCAACCACGTAATCGGATATATCGGTGAAGAAGGAGAGAATGTCCCGGATACAGCTCCTGGCGAAAGCAAAGAAGCTGGTCAGGATGACACGGAGGAAGACAGTCAGGACACAGCCGCAGAGCCTTCTAAAACGGAAGCGCAGAATGAAAGTACTGCCAATGAACGAACCGTCTCAGCAGAACGGGAAAGCAAACTGGGGAAAGTCAGGGCTACACCGGCAGCACGTGCACTTGCAAGGAATAAAGGAATCGATATCCATGATGTTTCAGGGAGTGGAAGAAATGGACGTATCCATAAACATGATGTTGAAACACATCAGCCCGGCACTTCTGCCGATACTCTGCAACAGACTGTTGAAACTGTGGCATCACCCGAATCCAGCATTGAAAAACTAAAAGGTGCGAGAAAAGTCGTTGCAGACAGAATGGCGGAGAGCAGCTCCACCATCCCGCATGTCACCATCGACTTTGAAGTCGGAATGGACAGTCTGATTGACCTTAGGAACCATGTAAATCAACAGAACCCAGATGATAAAGTGTCATTCAATGACCTTTTCATTCTCATCACTGCCAAGGCGCTTGGAAAACATCCCGATGTGAACATCACATTCGAAAATGATGAAATCCATTATCATAGCGCCAAAAACATCGGCCTCGCTGTCGCATCCGATAAAGAACTGCTTGTACCAGTGGTCAAAAACACGGAATCCAAATCCCTACTTTCCATCAGGGATGACAGTAAAGATCTGATCAGAAAATCCAGGGACGGCAAATTGAGCCCTGCTGAAATGCAGGGAGGAACATTCACAATCTCCAACCTTGGCATGTACAACATCAAGCAGTTTACACCGATAATCAACAAACCGCAGGCCGCCATTTTGGGCATAGGCGGTACTACGGACAAGCCAGCTGTCGAAGATGACAAACTGGTAAATAGAAAGGTAGCAACACTCAGTCTTTCGTTCGACCACAGAGTAATAAATGGTGCGCCTGCCGCTGCTTTCTGCGACTCTGTAAAACGACTCGCAGAAAACCCTGTAGAATTAATACTTTAAACCAACATTGCCATCCTGGATCGGGATGGCAATCATTTTATTAAATGATATAATTATTACGATATAAGGAGGTTGACATATGGCAACAATCACAGAGGATAGAAGACTCATCGTAAAAGTAGCGAAACTGTATTATTTTGATGGGATGACACAGGCTGAAATTGCCAGAAAAATCGGTGTTTCCCGTCCGATTGTTTCAAAAATGCTTACAAGAGCCCGGGAGGATAAAATCGTCGAGATATTCATCAAGGATGAATCCGCACATACTGTAGACCTTGAAATCCAGATGGAAAAGATCTATTCTCTCAGGGAAGTGATTGTCGTTCCCAGTTCAGACTACAACCCTGAAGCCAAGCTCAACTTGCTAGGGCAAGCTGCGGCAGCCCATGTCTCTAAAAAAATGGACAACGTAAAATCAATAGGCATCAGTTGGGGAAATGCAGTGTCCGCTGTCATCAATGCCTATCCATTCCAGAAAAATGAGGATGTAAATGTTGTCCCGCTCATCGGCGGCATGGGGAGAAGTGAACTGGACCTCCACTCCAATATGCTTACATTGAAATTTGCACAAAAACTGAACACGACATGCAGTTACCTATATGCTCCGGCAATGATTAAAAATATTGATACAAAACATCGTTTGTTGGAATCCGAAGATATATACGGTGTTTTGGATGAAGGCAGAAATGTTGATATGGCAATTGTAGGAATGGGTAATCCACTCCTTGGCTCCACGATGGAAACGATTGGCTACCTGTCACAAGAAGATGTTGAATCACTCAGAGCCGCTGATGCCGTGGGCGACATTAACTCCATTTTCTTTGACGAAAGCGGGAGGTCCCTCGATCACCATATAAATGAGAGTGTAATCGGCATCGATCTCCAGGCTCTGAAACAGATTGATGAAACCATTGCTATCGCACATGGGGATAACAAGGTCAGAAGCATACACGCTGGTCTGCTCAGCGGTGCAGTCGACGTTCTGGTTACCGATGATGATACTGCACGGAAAATATTGGATTTAAATTAAAAAGCTGATCCCGAGAATAACTTGGGATCAGCTTTTTAATTATTTTCAACTATTTTTCAACTGCTTCTTTCTCGTCAGTACGGACCTCAAATTCATCGTCTTTATAATCGATGGTTACAACTCTGTCTTCCAGCTGTTCCCCCGAAAGCAGCGATTCACTCAATCTGTCTTCGATATGACGCTGGATCGAGCGTGCAAGCGGCCTTGCACCGTACTCAGGATCATAGCCGTCGTCGGCGATTTTTTCTTTGGCCGCCTCTGTTACTTCAAGATGGATTTCCTGCTCAGCCAGTCGCGTTTTAAGCTGTTCGATCATTAGCGATACGATTTCTTTCAGGTGTTCTTTTTCAAGGCTGTGGAAGACGATGATGTCGTCAACACGGTTGATGAATTCCGGACGGAATGTGTTTTTCAGCTCTTTCATCATTGTACTTCTGACTGTATCATAATCCTTCACATTTTCTGTCGTACCGAAACCTGCAAATTTCTGGTCTTTGAGTTCCTGTGCTCCGATATTGGAAGTCATGACAATGATTGTATTACGGAAGTCTACAGTACGTCCGTTGGAATCTGTCAGACGTCCGTCATCAAGTACTTGCAGCAGCATGTTGAATACATCAGGGTGTGCTTTTTCAATCTCGTCGAACAGGACGAGTGAATAAGGTTTCCTTCTCACTTTTTCAGTAAGTTGTCCACCGTCATCATAGCCGACGTAACCCGGTGGAGAACCGACAAGCCTTGAGACGGAGTGTTTCTCCATGTATTCACTCATATCCACACGGATCATTGCATCTTCTTCACCGAACATTGATTCACTCAATGCTCTGGCGAGTTCGGTCTTACCAACACCTGTCGGTCCGAGGAAGATGAAACTGCCGATTGGACGTTTAGGGTTCTTGAGCCCTGCACGTGCACGTCTGACCGCTTTGGAAATTGACTCAACTGCATCTTTTTGTCCGATTACCCTGTTGTGAAGGATCGATTCAAGATTGAGGAGCTTTTCTGATTCTTCTTCAGCAATCTTGGCGAGCGGAATGCCCGTGATACCGCTGATGACAATTTCAATGTCACTTCTGGTCACAGACTGCGAGGACTGGCCCTGTTCCTTCTTCCAGTTATCTTCACGATCTTCAAGTTCTTTTTCAAGTTTCGTCTGCTGATCGCGGAAGTTCGCCGCCGCTTCAAACTCCTGGCTTTGAACTGCCGCATTCTTCTCTTTTTTAATTTCCTCCAGCTTGTTCTCCAGATCTTTCAGGTCCGGCGGAGAAGTATAACTCCTCAATCTCACTTTGGAGGATGCTTCGTCTATCAGGTCAATGGCCTTATCCGGCAGGAAACGGTCCTGCACATAGCGGTCACTCATAGTTACCGCAGCTTCCACCGCTTCATCGGAAATGTTTATTCTATGGTGTGCTTCATAACGGTCCCGGAGACCTTTAAGAATAAGAATCGTATCTTCGACATTAGGCTCGTCAACCTGTACCGGCTGGAAACGGCGTTCCAGTGCCGCATCTTTTTCAATGTGCTTGCGGTATTCTTCGAGTGTTGTCGCACCGATACATTGTATTTCCCCGCGGGAAAGAGCCGGTTTAAGGATATTCGATGCATCAATTGCACCTTCGGCACCGCCGGCACCGATCAGTGTATGCAGCTCATCAATGAACAGGACTACGTTGCCTGCTTTGTGTATTTCTTCCATGACTTTTTTCATGCGTTCTTCAAATTCACCGCGATACTTGGTTCCTGCGACCACAGTACCCATATCCAGTGACATCACACGTTTATCCTTAAGCGTTTCAGGGACTTCATTTTTAACAATCTGCTGTGCGAGTCCTTCGGCAATCGCTGTTTTACCGACACCGGGTTCACCGATCAGTACGGGATTGTTTTTCGTCCTTCTGCTCAGCACTTCGATTACACGTGTAATTTCGCTGGAACGTCCAATAACGGGGTCCAACATGTCATCACGGGCAATTTGTGTCAGGTCACGCGCCAGCGAATCAAGCGTTGGTGTATTGTGATCTTTTTTCATATTATCTTTTTGCTGCAATGAATCCGGATTTCCGAGCATCTTGATTACCGCAGCACGCGCTTTGGTAATATTCAGATCCAGATTTGATAATACGCGAGCCGCCACACCCTCACTTTCGCGGATCAACCCGAGAAGCAGGTGCTCTGTGCCGACAAAATTATGATGCAGTTTTCTTGCTTCATCCATTGAAAGTTCAATGACTTTCTTTGCCCTTGGTGTGTAATGGATGGAAGATGAAGACTCTGAACCCTCATTTATAAGATTGAAAACTTCTTCTTTCACTTTATCTTCGGTAATATTGAAAGACTCCAGGACTTTCGCTGCGATGCCTTCATTTTCTTTTACAAGTCCAAGAAGCAGGTGTTCTGTGCCAATGTTCGAATGTTTGAGGTTGATTGCTTCTTCCTGCGCGTAAGCAAGTACTTTTTGTGCACGTTCTGTCAATCTGCCAAATAGCATATTATTTCCCTCCTGATAATTCTCTTAAAAGCGTTGCACGTTCTTCATCGACCGCCTGCTCAAGAGATGTATAGCGTTTATGCTGTTCATTGAGTCTCATTTTCAGAAAAGCCGGCTGAATCAGCTGGATCCATTTTTGGAATTTGAAATCCTTATGTTCCAGAATTCCCAAATCAATACCCAGCTTAACATCACTCAGGCACTTTGCCGCTTCTTTCAGGGACATTTTATACGCATGCCTCAGTATGCCGTAAGAGCGATGAACCGAATCTTTCACTTCAAGAAGATGTTCACTTTCCAGACGTGAGCGCATCTCGAGTTCCTCTTCGATAATCTGCGATTTCAGCTCATCCAGGTTTTGGATGATTTCCTCTTCTGTCTGGCCAAGTGTGAGCTGGTTGGACAGTTGGTATATATGGCCAAGAGGCACGGATCCTTCTCCATATATTCCTCTTAAAGTAAATCCAAAACGGTTTAAGTTGCCTGAAAGCCGTTCTATTTTCCTGGTTGTTGACAGCGCCGGCAGATGGAGCATGATCGATGCCCGCATTCCTGTACCAACATTGGTCGGGCATGCGGTCAAATAGCCGAAATCTTCATCAAATGCATAGTCCACAACGTCTTCGAGGGATTCATCTATCTTTTCAGCTTGTTTGTACAATTTCTGTATCGGGACTCCAGCGCCCATAGTCTGTATGCGGATATGATCTTCTTCGTTTATCATGATTGATACCGATTCTTCCTCATTGATGAAGCTGTGCAGTCCCTGCCTTGTAAACAGCGGGCTGATAAGATGCTTTTCGACCAGTAGTGCCTTGTCCTCGAACTTCAGCATATCCATGGATACTTTCTGATAATCATCAAGCGCCGCGCCCAGCTTTTCATGCACTGTGTCCAGTGCGCTTTCCTCCCTCACCATATGAGGGAATGGAATGTGACTGATGTTCCTGGCAAGCCTTATTCTTGCCGACATTTCAACAGGGGCTTCAGTGGCATTGTCAACCCACGGACTCACATTATTTTGTGCCATCCATACCACCTGCCTTTTCCAATTCCATGATTTCATCACGAATGACTGCCGCTTCTTCGAACTCCTGTGATTCTATGAGTTCTGACAGTTTCTTTTTCAGTGTCTCAATCTGTTTTTTGACTTTTATTTGTGAACGGGATTTTTTCGGCACTTTACCGATATGCTCCGTCTGGTTCGCCTGGACACGTGCAATGATTTCAGGCACCTGCCTGTCAAAGGTTGTATAGCAGTCCGGACAGCCGAATTTCCCATTTTTCAAAATTGTATCTATGGTTGATCCGCATGTTTCACACTGTTTCCGCTTTCTTTGCTGCTGGTGCATCGACTGCTGCTGGGAAAGTGATTTCAGCAATTGGTGAATGTTAAATGACTCATCCGGATAACTGAAGTCGCTCTCAAAGGAGGCGTTGGCACATTGCTCGCACAAAAACTTCTCCGACTTCTCCAAGCCGCTGCCTTTTGTAATATGGATGGTCGCTTCGCGTGCGTTGCATGACTCGCATTTCATCCGCTCACTCCTCGCTGTATAGAATAACGTCTATTACTCTTCTTAATATACTCGCTCTTAATGTATCACGGTACGGAAGCTCCAACATCAGCGTTTCCCGCTCAACCGCGGCATTTATAATTTTCGCCTCTTTAATTGTTATAACTTCATTTTCAAACATGGACTGAACAATCCGGTTTGCATTCTGCTCTGATACACCATCACCGATGAGCTTTTTTAAATGGGCAAGATATTCAGTCTTGGAATGCGTTTCCACTTTGGTGATTCTTATATACCCTCCCCCGCCGCGTTTACTCTCGACGGTATAACCGTGCTCATTAGTAAACCGGGTTTTGATGACATAGTTCAGCTGGGAAGGAACGCAATCAAATTTCTCTGCGATATGTGCCCTTTTTATCTCAACAACTTCTTCACCGGAATCCTGGATCAGTTGTTTCAAATATTGTTCGATGATGTCCGACATATTACGCATTTCATCACCTCTTTTGACCTTCTTTGACTATAATTATATAATCTCATCCGGAATAAGGCAAATGGAAAGTTTTAAAAATTCCCCTTTATTTTTGTAAACGTTTGCATTATAATAACTAGGGACGATTTTACAACCAGATCAAAAACGCACATAATGGAAATGATACATATCATATTAAATAAACTAAGAGGTGACCGTATTGAGTATTCTACTGGGCATTATCGGTATTGCTTTTACGCTGTTTTTAGCGTGGCTCGCGAGCAGCAACCGTAAATTAGCCTTCAAAAACTGGAAGAACATTCTCGTTCTTCTCGCCATTCAGCTGCTCTTTGCTTTTATACTGCTTTCCACGGGTGCAGGACAGGCCGTCATAGGAGTGCTGGCTGATGGATTCAACGTTCTGCTAGGTTTCGCAGCCGAAGGTGTCGCATTTGTAATGGGAGATCTGACGACACTCGAAGACGGCAGTGCTGCAAATGTTTTCTTCTTTAATGTACTACTTCCTATTATCGTAATTTCAGCATTGATTGGTATACTGCAGTTCACCAAAATCCTCCCGCTCGTCATTCGGGGCATGGGTATTCTGCTGACAAAAGTGACCGGTATGGGTTATTTGGAATCATACAACGGTGCAGCTTCCATGATTCTCGGACAGTCCGAAGTATTCATTTCACTTAAAAACCAGCTGCCGAAACTTACCACACATAGACTATATACACTTTCAGCGCAGTCCATGGGATCTGTATCATTATCCATCGTGGGTGCATACATGACGATGCTCGAACCACAGTATGTAGTGGCTGCAATCGTACTCAACTTGTTTGGTGCATATGTAATTGTTCATGTCATCAATCCTTATACACTGACCGAAGAGGAAGAAGCAGCTACGGATATCGGCGAAAGCCCGGATGACGGCAAATCTTTCTTCCAGATTCTCGGCGACTACATCATGGATGGTGCAAAAGTAGCAATGACCGTTGCAGCAATGCTGATCGGTTATATCGCCTTGATCGCCGTTCTGAACGAAGCCTTCCTGCTCATTCCGGGAGTTAACATCACATTCCAGGATGTTCTGGGCTATATCTTTATGCCGATCGCGTTCCTCATCGGAATTCCATGGTCTGAAGCACAGCAGGCAGGTGCCCTTATGGCAACCAAGCTCATTACCAATGAATTCGTAGCGATGCTCGATTATCAGGCAATCGCCGATCAGTTCAGCGAGAAATCACAGGCGATGATTTCAGTATTCCTTGTTTCATTCGCCAACTTCTCAAGTATCGGCATCATTGCAGGTTCTGTTAAAGGACTTCATAACGAAAGTGGAGACAAAGTGGCAAAATTCGGTCTGAAACTTGTTTATGGTGCTTCACTTGTCAGCCTGCTTACAGCAACAAT
Source organism: uncultured Staphylococcaceae bacterium (assembly GCA_964437955.1). Taxonomy (GTDB): domain Bacteria; phylum Bacillota; class Bacilli; order Staphylococcales; family Salinicoccaceae; genus Salinicoccus. The sequence goes on along the minus strand of CAYTIR010000024.1, from coordinate 2,785 downwards.
TGTTGGTTTCTTTGCATAACCATCATATTTTTCACCAGGAGATTGGGACTTCCCAATCTCCTTTTTTCTTTGCTTTAAATTATTGAATATCGGAAAGTCTAATGAAAAATCCATTGAAATATTGTTCAGAGTTCTAATATTGCTCTTACCAATCATTCTGCTGATTATTTTGATATCTTAGATCAACAAAGAACAGAGAAACTTCAACATATTTTTTCAAAATGGCATTTGAAGCTCAGAATGGTAAAATTGAGGATAATAACAGAAAGACGGAGAGATTCATTATGAAAATTGGTGTTATTTCCGACCTGCACATCGACCGGGGAAAAGTAGATCCAAAGAAGTATGAAACGATTCTGGCAGAAGAAGTGAGACGCCGCTGTCTGGACTTTCTTCTTATCGCCGGAGATGTCTCCAGTCACTACACAATGACTGCAGATTTTTTAAAAGCGCTGTCTGAACTGACAGATGCCGAAATACTCTTCGTTCCGGGGAACCATGACTATTGGCTTGGTGACAAAGACAAGAAAACTACCCGGGAAGTGTATGAGTTTTATAAAAATATGCCGGAAAGCCTCCTTGAAACACCCTATGTTATCAATGAAGACTGGGCGATTGTTGGCCACAGTGGCTGGTATGACTATACTTATGCCGATGAACGCTTCAGCATCGAAAAACTTTCAAGAGGAAAATTTTACGGCGGTACATGGCAGGATAAACTGAAGATTGACTGGCAGCTCCATGACAGGGAAATGTCCAGGATATTTGCGGATAAAGTCGAAGAGGATATGAAGAAGGTTAAGGACAGAAATATCATTTTGATGACCCATGTGGTCACACACCGGAGATATGCCGTCCCGATGCCTCATCGCCTTTTTGATTATTTCAATGCATTCATCGGAACGTCCGATTTTGATGCACTTTATAAAAATTATCCTATAAAGTACAGCATCATGGGGCACGTACATTTCCGTCATCAATTCAGGCAGGATGAACTGACGTATATTTGTGCCTGTCTCGGCTATCCGCGCGAATGGCGGACGGATGATATCGAAACGGAAATAAGGAATACTTTGCAGGTGATGGAAATATCATGATGTCGCATGCATGATAATACATCTCTTTAGCTTCAATATCCCGACAAACCTGTTTTTTACGCACCATCATATACCATAAAAAATGACCTTAACTAAATAAGGCCATCTACTCCATTCGGTCTATTATCCGATGGTACCCGTCACTGCCGTAATCCAGGCACCGCTTCACACGGGAGACTGTGGCGCTGGATGCACCGGTTTCATCCTGCACTTTCTGATAGGTCTGCCCCTCTTTGATCCGTTTGGCCACCTGGAATCTCTGTTTCAAAGACACCAGCTCATTCGATGTACATAGGTCATCAAAAAAATGATAGCAGTCATCCAGATTTTCGAGTTTCAATATCCCTTCGAATAGGTCATCGAGTTCTTTTCCTCTTAACTTATCTAATTGCATATTGCTCCCCTCCAGTAATACGACCATCATAACAAAACACTTTAGCTATTTAAAGTGCTAAATCAATTTTCTGAAATGTCTTGCATCTAATAATTATATTTGTTACTATTTAATTTATTGATTATTCTTTACCACACTAAAGTATTAAAGGAGCGGACTCATGAAGAACGCATTGATTATGGACCGTCTGAAATTTGCACAGGATTACACCCAGCTGCTTGATGGGGAAGGCTATCAGCTGATTGACATGAATATGGCCGAGCCTTTTGAGATTGATGATAAACGCCATCACTCCTCTACGATCATCTTCGAAAAGAATGAGCAGCTCTTCTCAATACGCAGCGACTGGACACGGTCATTGCTGAACTATAACGAAAACTACCATCTCAGCCATCGTTTTTTCGGATACTTCGGACCGGTGGTCAGAAACTATAAAACGTTCTATCAGGCGGGGGTTGAGCTTTACGGACCGACTGAATCGGAAGTACTGAAGAGCATCGACATGCACCTGTCATTCATAGAGGAAAGGAACGGCCGGGAATTCAGATCCATCGTCGTCAATGATGATAAGCTCCTGGACCTCTATATAGAAAAGTATGAACTGGACGATACTGTCCGAAGCCTTGTATATGAAAAAAACCTTTCCGAGCTGAATAAAAGACTCGGGGGCACCCATCCGCTATATGTTCTGATGGCAGCGAAAGTCAGTGATCAGATTCATCTGGTGAACGATGAATTCGGGGATACATCCATTATGAAGTTCCTCAATCACCTGAATGAATATCTTGAAAAGTATGATATGAAATTCATTCTGGATCTCTCATTCCGTTCGCCGCAGTCATACTACAATGGCTTTTATTTCCAGGTTTTCCTTAACCACGATTATCCACTGCTGAGCGGTGGGGAATATAACAGCAGTGCATTCGGCATTGCAGTGAATCTGTCTAATGGAGGTCTACTATGATAACCGTCGCTCTGACCAAAGGTCGCCTTTTCACAGACTTTATCAAATACATGGAAGAAAACGGATTAAATGACTATATCGCAGCACTGACCGGCGAAACACGGTCACTCTATATGGTGGTCGATAATGTGAAGTTCATCTTCGCCAAAGGACCCGATGTACCCACTTATGTCGAAAGCGGTGTCGCGGATGTCGGCATCGTCGGTTCCGATATCATCGCTGAAGACACATTCAATATTTTGAACGTATCCCAGCTGCCGTTCGGAGACTGTCATTTTTCGGTTGCCGCCCTCCCCGGCCAGGAAGAGTTCAATACCATCGCAACTAAAT
>CAYTIR010000023.1:16401-31304 GCA_964437955.1 uncultured Staphylococcaceae bacterium | reverse complement strand
CCACGTCGGACATAGATAATCCCCTGGAGTTCAAGTGCTCTAAGTGCTTCCCTGACACTTTGCCGGCTGACGTTAAGTTGATCCTTCAAATATCTTTCGCTGGGCAGTTTTTCACCCACCTGGATATTTTCAGACTCAATCAGGTTGTGAATTTGTTCTACGATATGTTCCAAACCGGTTCTTTCTTCCATAGTCCCCCCGTGATTACTGCGTTAAAATAAGCGCATTCTGATAGACCTCTTCAGGATCCACTTTTATACGGCTGACACCGCTTTCCATCGCCGCTTTTGCCACTGCTTTTGCAACGTTAGGAGCGACCTCCTTGTTGAATGCATCAGGGATGACGTAATCGCTTCTCAATTCATCTTCAGAAATCAGATCGGCAATCGCTACGACAGCCGCTTTTTTCATTTCATCATTGATATGTGTTGCTCTGACATCAAGTGCCCCTCGGAATATCCCCGGGAATGCAAGTACGTTATTGATCTGGTTGGGGAAATCACTCCGTCCCGTTCCTATGATACTCGCGCCGGCTGCTTTTGCGTCACCAGGCATAATTTCAGGATTTGGATTTGCCATCGCGAAGATGATCGGATCTTCCGCCATGGTTTTGACCATTTCTTCAGACAATGCACCTTCAATGGAAACCCCAATGAATACATCGGCATCTTTGATGACTTCCTCAAGTCCGCCCTGTATCTGTTTCTGATTTGTGAACTCTGCAATTTTTTCCTTAATAGGGTTCATTCCATTTGGACGCCCTTCATAGATCGCTCCTCTGGAATCACACATCACCATTTCCTTTACACCGAAACTGTATAAAAGATTGACGATGGCTACACCTGCCGCACCCGCACCATTCAGGACAACTTTAATCTTATTCAATGAACGGTTTGTCAGTTTTAATGCATTTAAAAGACCACTCAACGTAACGATTGCAGTGCCGTGCTGGTCATCGTGGAAAACAGGAATATCCGTTTCACGGCTTAGCCTTTCCTCGATTTCAAAACATCTTGGGGCAGAAATGTCCTCAAGGTTGATGCCCCCAAAAATTGGTGTCATCAATTTAACCGTGTTGACGATTTCATCCACATCATTGGTTTCAAGTGCAATAGGGAATGAATCCACACCCGCAAAATTTTTGAACAGTGCACTCTTGCCTTCCATTACTGGCAAACTTGCTTTTGCACCAATATTACCCAGACCGAGTACAGCAGATCCATCTGTCACAACGCCAACCGTATTGCTTTTTATCGTATAATCAAAGACTGTGCGTTCATCTTCATAGATTTCTTTACATGGTTCAGCAACACCCGGGGAATATGCAAGGCTTAGCGCCTCTCTATCTTTGATTTCCACTTTGGAGTTGACTGAAAGTTTCCCTTGCTTTTGCTTATGCATGTGTAGTGCATCATCTCTTAGTGACAAATTGATCTCCCTTTCTCTCAGTGGTCATACCACTTTTTATATTAACATTATCGATATTGCATGACAACAAGTTAAATTAAAATGCGTATATCCTCTTTATCCGCGATTGAAATAAGCGCTGACAGATCCTGTAACTTCACCTGACCGAGCGCTTCACGCTTTGTGAAGTCCAATACCGGTATCCCTGTATTGCTGAGCACTCCGGCCAAATCATATTTTTCCGCATTTCTGATATACACCTGTCTGGCCGATTTCAAATACTCTGCTTCAAATGTTTCCGGCAGCGTGACATCTTCAATAATCAATTGCTTCCTGCCCTTCCGTTCTTCGACTCTGCCGGAAGTGACCAGCATTTTTTCCGAAAGCTTCGGATGGATGTTGAAATATACTTTCGGAAACACGACAGCTTCAAATTCCTGAAAACCATCAGAAACCGTTGCAAATGCCATATTCTGACCTTTTTTTGTACGGATAACCTTCACATTCTCGTAGAACAGCAGATATTCGCCATGACGTTTGGCATGATGAAGGAGTGAAAACGGAATGTACTGCATCTCCTTATGTTTAAGCTTGATCGGATGCTCTGAAATATAAAAACCAAATACTTCCTTTTCTCCTTCAAGCATTTCCATCGGTTCCATTTCATCAGCATATTGAAACTCTTTTTTGACACTGAAACCAAGGGTACTTAAAAACGAATCGTGTGAGTATTCTTCTGTATTTATGGAATCCACTAGATGCAGCGACTGCAGCATCGTTTTTCTGTTTTCTGAAAAAACATCCAACGCACCTGAAATGATGAGTTGTCTCAACAGCTTTTTATTAAGATTAACCTCAACACGTGTTTTCAAGTCATAAACATCTTTAAAATCACCATTTTTACGTTCATTGATGATGGCTTCCGCTGTTCTGAATGTAATCCCCCTGATCATACCAAGACCAAGCCTGATACCATTCTCTGAAGTGTTCATCCAGACAGATTTGTTGATATCGGGCGGCAGGATATTTATCCTCAGCTGCCTGATTTCATCCGTCACCTGTTTTACCTTGACGTCATTGCCAAAATGATGCGTTAAGATGACAGAATAAAAAATCTCGGGATACTTCGTCTTGATATAAGCAAGTATATAGGAAATCCGGCTGTATGCAATTGCATGGCTTTTGACGAAGCCATAATCGGCAAATTCCATGATCAGATTGAATATGGATTGACCCAGTTCAATTCCGTAGCCTCTTTCCTCAGCCCCTTTTTCAAAATGGGAACGTTCTTTTGCAAGTGTCACCCGGTCCTTTTTACTCATCGCACGCCTGAGTATGTCCGCTTCCGCATAGGAATAGCCGGCAATTTTTGAAGCAATCAGCATAATTTGCTCCTGGTAGACGATGACACCATATGTTTCTTTCAATATCTCTTTCAGATCAGGATGTGGATACTCCACTTTTTCAGGCTGTTCTTTCCCTTCAATGAAATGCGGGATTTCCTTCATCGGGCCCGGACGGTAAAGGGCAATGACTGCCGCCAGCTCCAGAAACCCTGAAGGATCCACTTCCTGTATGACTTTCCGGATACCATCCGATTCCAACTGGAAGATACCCAGAGTGACACCTTTTGCAAGGAGCCTGTATACATCCGGTTCATCTTCAGGGATATCCTTTATATTAAAGTGTGGATTGATTTTCCGGATTTTATTGACCATATACCTGATCAGAGATAAATTCCGCAGCCCCAGCACATCAATTTTGAGCAGTCCGGCAGACTCCACTTCCGTCATTGTCCACTGACTCAGTGTATGTCCGTCGGAAAATATGACAGGGACAACATCAGTTAACGGATTTTCACTTAAAAGGACACCTGCAGCATGGGTTGAAGAATGTCTGGGCAATCCTTCTATTTTCATACATATTTCAGCATACGTTTTATATTTATCATCTGTTTCCTGTAATGAACGATAGGAATCAGTCGAAAATGCATTTTCGAGTGTGGTACCCGGGGCATCGGGAATGAGGCTGGAAATCAGCCTCAGCTCTTCTTCAGAAAATCCAAGAACCCTGCCGACATCCCTGGCTGCCATTTTTGCACTGAGTGTACCGTACGTGATGATGTGTGAAACATTCATTGCACCGTACTTGCCGATGAGATAATCGACAACCTCATCCCTCCGTGTATCCTCGAAGTCGACGTCGATATCCGGCATCGTCACACGTTCAGGATTTAAAAAACGTTCAAACAGCAGGTTATATTTCAAAGGGTCTATCTCTGTAATATTCAATAGATAAGAAACGAGGCTTGCGCTGGAAGATCCCCTTCCCGGCCCGACATAAATACCTGCATTTTTGGCATAATTTACAGCATCCTGGACAATAAGGAAGTAATCTTCATATCCCATCTGGACAATGATTTCATATTCATACCTGAGCCGTTCCATATATGCTGTGTCGCCGTTGGATATTTCAGAAAGCCGTTGTGTAAGTAATTCCCATAAGTATTTTTTGGAATCGTGGTTATCTTCGTGAGGGTAATCAGGGAGAACATTTTCTGTTGCCGGAAGAGGAACGCTGCATTTTTCTGCAAGGTCCCGGTTGTGATCCAGATAGGTTTTCTCTTCATTATCAAGATCATCGAAAGTTTTAACAAAAGCGACACCGTCCTGCTCTGGAACGTCACTCAAATCCAGTCTTACATTATCCCGAATGGCATTTAAAACTTTGATCGCCGGAAGATCCCGTGAAAACAGGTAGTGGGATGCTTCGGCGTACACTTTAGTAAACGATGTCTCCCCGACTGTATGTGATTGATATTTATCACTGTCATCAATTTTCAATGATTGGAGAATTTCTATACCGGCCTCATTTTTTGCTATAGCAATGCACTGGCGTATATTATTTATCAAGTATTTCAAAGGCGTTTCGACGATGGACTTATAGGAAAGCATAGCCGACAGCCTTATGAGCTCTTTGTAGCCCTGCTCATTTTTTGCAATCAGGATGACAGGAATCCCATTCAGACCATCAGCAACTTTTATTTCCATTCCTATCAATGGTTTCACATCATATTTTGGTGCCTTCTGCAAAAAGCTGTAGGTACCATGCATGCGGTTGAAATCCGTCAGAGCAACGTACTGCTGCCCATCCTGTGAAACCTTCATTAACAGTTCGTCAATTTTTATATTACTGTTTAAAAAGTCAAAACAGCTGTGTACATTCAAATTGATCATGGGCAACTACACTCCTTTCTAGAGTTTGTCATCCAACGCTTTGACTATTTCATCAATATCTTCTTTGGAGGAAAGACTCGCGCCACTGGCAAATGGATGTCCCCCGCCTCCAAAACGTTCTGCAACATCATTGATGATTGTATCTTTGGAACGGAGTCTGACACGGACTTCATCTTCCTCTTCCACTGCCATGAACCATATTTCAGCTTCCTCAATCTCCCTGTACATATTGACACTCATACTTGCTTCATTACTTGTCAGTCCGTACTTCTCGAGCACTGACTTTGGCACCCATACAGAAAGCACACCTTTGTCAGTGATTTTAAAATTATCAATCAGGTAACCTTTGAACCTGAACTGATTGATGGATTGTACATTCAGCAACTGCATATCTTTTGAAGCATCGAAGTTGAATTTCTTCAGTTCAGAAGCAATCTTGTGTGTCATGCCGCTAGTATTACTGAATAAAAACCTTCCAGTATCACCAACGATACCCGCAAACAAAACTCTGGCAGATTCATCATTAATATAGTCATTGTCAAATCCCCACAGGGTAGTCAGCAGATAGATGAGTTCAGAAGTGGAAGATACACCTGTTTCCACGATATTGATATCACCGTAGGCATCATGGTTGGGATGATGGTCGATTTTAATCACTTTTTCACCGAGCGACAAGTTTCCGTCAATACGATCCTTATTTGCTGTATCCAATACAATCAGCAACGGATTTTCGAGAGTTGAAACTGTGTCCATTCTTCCGAGGTAATTCAGGGACTCTTCTTCTTCACCAAGAGCCGTAATGGACTTATTCGGAAAGATTGATTTTAAAATCGCCCTCAACCCGAGTTGTGAACCTAACGCATCAGGATCAGGACGAATGTGGCGCATTATGATGATTTCATCATATTCATTAATAAGATTAAGCACTTCCCTGTAGTGTGCCTTTAATTTTGGAAATTGTTTTATATATTCTGTGAACAATTGAGATTCTCCCCTTGTAAATATTTACTTGGTCAGCATTATAAATTATACTACAATATGGAATGGAGTTGTATCAGATGGAAATGTTATATCAAATATCGGTATCTGTGCTGGTCACCCTGCTGCTGCTCAGCCTCTTCATGTTCCTTCTTTTCAAAGCAAGACAGATCAGAAGCAAACGTGATGTTCAGAGTGCACACTTTAACAGCATATCTAGAATTTGGCTTGGATTGCTTATTCTGTCCTTCGGACTGAATACCATCATCCAGTTCCAAACTGCTGTCTCATATTTAATTGGTGCGTTATTCGTTATACTAGGAGCCTATAACATCTGGCATTTCAATGCAGCCAGAAAATATTTCAAAGGCAACCTGCCTATCGAAGAAAAAGCATGGCAGGAATTTGAACAGAAACAGCGTCAAAGCGGAAAATAGACAAGTGGAATCCACTTGTCTATTTTTTGTTGTCACTGTAATGTTGGATCATCAGCATCGCCTTGGAAAAGATTTCACCATCTGTCGAAGTTTCAACTTCCAGTCGTAGAAACTGATCTCCGAGATCTATGATATTTCCTTCTAAAATTATTTCCTGATTGAGCTGCACAAGCTTCACATTCATCAGATTCAGAGTATCTATATGATAGCTGTGTATATCATAATTTTGCAGCACAGCACCTGTCAAACGCTCAACCAGTCTCATGAATGCTGATTGTGTAATGCTTCCATATTCATCTGTCATGAAAGGCATCACCTTCATGCGGATCTTGTTTTCATCAATTCTAATTTCACGGTCAATCACTTCTTCAGACGACAGGCCGGTACTGAGCTTTCTCGGCTCAAATTCCTTGAAGACATCCCTTCGGTGCACAACGCCCAAAAACTGATCATTTTTATCTACGACCGGTACAATATTCAGCTGATGCCAGCTCATCACCTGTCTGAGTCTCTGCAGTGTACTGGAAGGCGGCACTTCAATATCCCTTTTGATCCATTCACTGTACCTGTCTTTATCCACAGAAGGCAAATCAGAAGATCGGACAGTCCCAAGATAGGTGTCTTCATCCATCAGTACAGTCACTTTATCAGCCGGTATATACTCACGTGCGTCGGAAACTTTCAGATCATATACATACTCTTCCTGCTTCACAACCAGGTCTCCTGCAGTAACAACATTGGTCATCAGAGACATACTGTAAAGTTCCCTCTGGATGACAGAGGCAACCGAAAAAGTATCTGCACTTGTAGAGATGACAGGAAGGCCAAGTGCTTCCGCTTTTTCAATGATTCCGGAAGATGGCCCAAACCCTCCGGTAATCAACATCCCCGATCCGTTATCCAAGGCGCGCCACTGAGCATCCTCACGGTTGCCCACAATGAGGAGTGCCCCCTCTTCGAGATAGGTTTCAAGCGCTTCAGTGCGCATTGCACCGATTATAAAACGCTTGATTTCGCGATCCATCCCACTTCTGCCGGCAAGTGGGGTGCCCTGTATGACACGGTTCACCTGCTTGAATGTCAGGTTCCCATCACCGTGGGATTCCCTCGGGGCGACACGGATAGTACCCACTCTTTCTATCGTTTTTACCAGCCCTTCCTTTTCAGCAAATTTTATTGCTCGATAGCTGGTGCCGTCCGACACCTCAAGATTTGCGGATACCTGCCTTACTGAAATTTTTGCCCCTTCAGGCAAAGCATGTATATATTCTAGTATTTCATCATGTTTTGACATTTAATCACCTTGACATCATTATATACCAAAAATAAGGGACACTGTTAGTGTCCCTTACATTATCAGAATCCATGAAAATTTAAAACTTGACTTCCTCACCGGCTTTCAGCACCTGGCATTCAGTCGACAATTTCTTTTTAAACACCGTCGGATCCTGTTCAATCGGAGGGAAAGTATTGTAGTGGATGGGTACCGCAATCTTTGGCTGCACCAGATTATCCGTAGCATACACCGCATCATCGATGCCCATCGTGAAATTATCTCCGATCGGAACGAAGAACACATCAAATGGTCCATTCAAATCTGAAATAAGCTTCATGTCACCAAAGATACCTGTGTCCCCGGCATGATAAATTTTGTTAGCTCCAGCCTCAATGATGACCCCGGTCGGCATTCCGGTGTAGATTAGGTCTTTTCCTTCTTCGAAAGTATAGCTGGAACTGTGGAAAGCATGAACATACTTGACTGAACCGAATTCAAATTCATTTCTGCCGCCAATGTTCATCGCCACAACTTCGATATCTTTACTGCCAATATAATCAGCCAGCTCGACCGGAGCGATTACAGTTGCATTTGTACGCTTGGCAATTTCAACCGTATCCCCCACGTGATCATTATGTCCATGTGTCAGGACAATATAGTCGGCCTCAACATCATCCACATTTAAATCAGTGAGTCCATTGCCGTTAATAAATGGATCGACTATCATTTTGGAACCATTGTTTTCAACGGCTATTATTGAATGCCCATGATAAGTGAGTTTCATTCTGAAAATACTCCCTTTCGATTAATTTAATATTCTTATAATATATCCTACCCTTTCGACACGAGGTTAATACATCATATGATACAATTTCTTTGAGGTGAATCATGTGAAGATTATCCAAAGAAATCACAGTTTATCAGAACAATTTACATCTGAGATACTTGCACGGCAAGATTTTAGCACGCCGAATCCGGTATTACCAGAGATGAAAAAAGCACTCTATCCAGAATCAGAAATTTTTGCATCATTGAATCATTGGGAAGAGGAAGACCGGTTCCTGTTGAAAAACATCATCATTGAGTCCGCCCGGAAGATGGAGGGCGCAGATGGTTTCATCACTGACCAGGTGTTTTCTGACCATTACCATCATCTGGATCTCAGGTTTGTCAGTGAGCTGTCCAAAATAATCGGTGACAGGCATTTCATTGTAGGTCCTGAATTCAGTAAAGTTCCGGCTTTTCTGCAAAGCCGTCTGTTGGATGAACTGGTCGAGCATGACGTATCCGGCATCATGTATGATGTGAGGGATACGGAAATGGATGATTTCAACGCATTGCAGCCGCTCGCCAAACTCAAAATCCACGCCAAAAAACGGATTGTCATCATCCCGGTCGTCAAAGACGAATCCCAGATGAAGCAATTGACCGGCAGCATCCCTTTTGATGTAATATCCATCGATGGATGAGGCAGCCTTTCATTATAATGTAGAATCATCTGACACAGGAAAACAGCCTCCGGAAATCCGGAGGCTGTTTTGATGTATTTATAGAAGTGTCTCGATGTCTGTATATTCAAGGTTCTGCGCTTCAGCAACAGCCTTGTATGTCACATGACCTTCATATGTGTTGAATCCGCCAAGCAATACAGGATTCTCTTTCGCAGCTTTCTTATATCCTTTATTGGCAATCTGCAGCCCGTAGTTCATAGTTGCATTCGTCAGTGCAATCGTGGAAGTACGTGGAACTGCCCCAGGCATATTTGCAACTGCATAATGTACGACTTCATGTTTAACATAGATTGGATCATCGTGGGTCGTCACTCTGTCAGTCGTTTCGAAGATGCCTCCCTGATCTATTGCGATATCGACAAGGACAGAGCCGGGGTTCATCGACTTGATCATATCTTCAGTGACAAGCTTTGGCGCTTTTGCACCAGGAATAAGAACTGCGCCCACAACCAGATCACTTTCTTTAACAGCCTTGGCAATATTAAGTGGTGATGACATCAGTGTCTGTACACTTGCACCAAACAAATCATCAAGTTCTCTCAGACGCTTAGGGTTAAGGTCTAATATAGTCACATCAGCTCCGAGTCCGACTGCCATTTTAGCAGCATTCGTACCTGCCATACCTCCGCCGATGATCGTCACTTTCCCTCGGGAAACCCCAGGCACACCACTTAGAAGAATACCTTTTCCGCCTTTGATTTTCTGCAAATATTCTGCACCGACCTGTGTAGCCATGCGGCCGGCCACTTCACTCATAGGTGAAAGAAGCGGAAGTGAACCATCGGCCGCCTGAATTGTTTCATATGCGATTGCAACGACTTTTTTCTCTAAAAGCGCTTTCGTTAATTCGGTTTCTGGAGCAAGGTGGAGATAAGTGAATAAAATCAGGTTCTCCTTGAAGAAGCCGAACTCCTCGCTAAGAGGTTCCTTGACCTTCACTACCATGTCCACATCCCATGCTTCAGCTGCATTTTTTGCGATTTCCGCACCAGCCGCCACATAATCTTCATCCTCGAAATATGAACCTGTCCCCGCATTAGATTCAACTAGAACAGTATGTCCTGCATCAACGAAAGCATGGACACCGGCAGGGGTTAGTCCAACCCGGCTTTCATTGTTTTTAATTTCTTTTGGAACACCAATAATCATTGCAAACTCCCCTTTCTGTCAATGAAGCAATTGTAACACACTGTTAACAGAATCGTCATGATAATTTTATCACAAAAGTTATAAAATTCTAAAACGTGGTATAATATATATGAAAGCGATATCATACTAGAAAGGGGCAATAAAAATGCTTAAGTATAATAACATCCTTATTGCAGTAGACGGATCAAGAGAAGCTGAGTGGGCATTCCATAAAGCAATCGAGATAGCAAAACGTAATGATTCGACACTCACGGTCATCAACGTCATTGATACACGCTCATTTGCATCAGTCGAGGCCTATGACCGGACGATTTCTCAGCGTGCAAACGATTTTGCACAGAAATTGCTGGATGGATATGAAGAATTGGCAGTAGAAAGAGGCGTGACGGATGTCGTCAAGATCATTGACTATGGTTCTCCAAAATCCATCATCCCTAAAAAAGCAGTTAAGAAGACAGGCGCAGACCTGATTGCCTGTGGTGCGACCGGTCTGAATGCAGTGGAACGTTTCATCATCGGTTCAGTCTCCGAAAATATCGTACGACACGCCCCATGTGATGTACTTGTCGTAAGGACGGAAAATCTTCCGGATGACTTCGAACCAGTAGTTGCCACTGAAGAGTTCATGAACGAAAATAAACAGAAATAAATGTTGAAATGAAAAATCCGCGGGATCAGCTGAGCCCGCGGATTTTTTATTAATATTTACAGTCCTGCAATGCTCACTACATCACGTGCAATCATCACTTCTTCATTTGTTGGAATGATGATGATTTTGACAGGTGAGTAAGGATGGTTGATGAATTTTTCCTCTCCACGTACATCGTTGGATGTAGCGTCGAAGTAGACACCCATGAATTCGAGACCTTCGAGCACTTTTGCCCGGACGATATCGGAATTCTCCCCTACACCTGCGGTGAATATGATGGCATCGAGTCCACCCATGCGCGTGGCATAAGAACCCATATATTTATGGATGCGCTCACCAAATACCTCCAGTGCAAGCTCAGCTCTTTCATTGCCTTTTTGCGCTTTTTCTTCAATATCACGCAAATCACTTGAGAATCCACTCACACCAAGCAGCCCGGACTCCTTGTTAAGTACATTCAGTACTTCTACAGCGGATTTCCCTGTTTTCTCCATTATATATGGAATCAGGGCCGGATCGATGTTTCCTGAGCGTGTCCCCATTGTCACTCCTGCAAGCGGCGTGAATCCCATGGAAGTATCTACAGATTCGCCACCTTTCACGGCGGCAATACTTGCACCGTTGCCCAGGTGACAGCTGATGATCCGAAGCTCTTCAAGCGGCCTGTTCATCAGGTCTGCAGCTCTTTGGGTGACGTACTTATGACTTGTTCCATGGAAGCCATACTTACGTATGCCATAATCTTTATAATAATTGTAAGGGAGACTGTAGAGATATGAACTCTCCGGCATTGTCTGGTGGAACGATGTATCGAAAACCGCCACGTGCGGCACATCCGGCAGCTGTTCTCTGAACGCATTGATACCCATAAGATTGGCCGGATTATGCAGTGGTGCCAATTCACTTAATTTCTGGATTTCTTTAACCACTTCATCATCTATCAATACCGACTGATCAAACACTTCCCCGCCGTGGACCACCCGATGCCCGCTTGCATCTATATCATTGATATTGCTGATGATGCCATTTTCAACTAGTTTCTCAAGCATAAGGTTTACTGCTTCTTCATGGTTTTTAAAATCCTGGTTTATTTTCTGTTTCTCACCGTCTACTGTCATTGAGAAAATTCCATTATCCAAGCCAATTCTCTCAACGAGCCCTTTGGCTATCTCCGTCTCTTCGGGCATTTCGAACAGTTGGAACTTAAATGAAGAACTGCCCGCATTTATCGCAATTATTTTAGACATATTTTCCTCCCGATAACTTAATGGTCACTAGCATAACTAGCATACCATGATTCTGTCTGCTCTAAAAAGTGTTTAAATTGCTCAACATTTTTAAAATCCGGTATATCACCGATCAATACTTCATTGTTCTTAAGCGGTGAAAATTTCTTTTTAAGGACGATGATGGATTTCCTCTGATTCTCAGTTTTAAATATTGAAGCCGGTAAATTTAAAAACATCAGTAGGGTTGCGGATTCAGAAAGGTACTTTTTAATCGTCTCATTCTTCTCCTCCAGCATGTTTGATGGTACTACAAATACCCCAAGTCCTTCATCTTTAACATATTTCATTGCACTTTCGAGCATCAGGAGATGGGCATAACTCCTTTCATCCTTAAAAGCAGTAGTATACCCTTCCACTTCAAGTGGATAGTAACCAACCGGAAGGTCCCCGATTGCCGCATCCATTTCAGCAAGTCTTACGGGTTCAATGATATTCTGCGGATAAATATCCATCGGAACTTCCAGGAAGTCACATAGCTGTACATTCACCTGAGCAAGCAGCGGGTCTACTTCCACACCGTACAACTCCACATCCTCCATCTGTTCTCTCACTGTCATGGACAGATGTCCGGTCCCACTCCCTGCATCAAGAAGTTTGATGGGCTCTTTATTGAAGAGCTGGAGCAGATGCGATATAAAATAGCCAATTGAATCTGGTGTCAGCTGATGGTTCGATTGCACTTTTTCTTCTTTTACATGATAGAGATAGGCGAATTGAAACGCTTTTCTCAGATCACTGTATGTGCCCACCTTTTCAACGCGAATGAGGGCCTCTCCCAAAGCTTCGAGTCTTGAAGCATCGGGATTGCTCTCCAGCAGACGATCGGATTCTTCTATCAATGCATGATAAACATTTTCCATCTGTGATAATTCCATTTTAAATCCCTCTTTAACATAAAATAGGGACTGCCCTGACGGACAGTCCGAATAAGCATTATACTATTATATTATATAGACTCCAATGCTTCAATTGCTTTATCGTAATTCGGATGCTCCGTACCTTCCGGTACATACTCCGTATACACAACCTTATTATTTTCATCAAGGATGAAAACACTGCGCGCAAGAAGTCTGAGTTCTTCCATTACTACACCGTAATTAGTACCGAATGACAGATCTTTATGGTCACTTAAAGTTACTGCATTATCCAGTCCTTCATCTGCAGACCATCTCTTCTGGGCAAAAGGCAGGTCATTTGAAATAGTCAGAACAACTGTATTATCAACATTCGCAACTCTTTCATTGAATGTTTTAGTCTGCGTGCTGCAGACACCTGTATCTATAGACGGAATGACACTGATCAATTTTTTCTTACCATTGTAATCGCTGAGTTTCACTTCTGAAAGGTCAGTGCTTAAAACTGAAAAATCCGGTGCCTGATCGCCAACCTTCACTTCTTCTCCAGTCAGTGTCATGGGGTTTCCTTTGAATGTTACGTTAGCCATTTTGTAAATCATCCTCCTGATAATTGTGTTGTCTATTGTCTGATTCCCTGTAAAGCTGTGCTTTAATCATGTTTTTATATCCATGATAATCATTTTTCACAACATAGGTATCTGCAAAGAAATCATGCAGCCCTATTCTATTTTTAGTGAATATAATCATCAAATACGGAATATAGGCAAGCGAGTTGTTGATGAAACGCCCCACAAGTTCACGATATAGAACCTGAGGGAAGCTGAGCTTCTTACCTTCTTTATCAATAACGCTGATACCCGTAATCATTTTCCCCAGTGTCTGGCGGAAAAAATAGGTCAACAGAATAAAGTAAAGAAAATATAGCAATCCTGAAGCGATGTTATCCACGCTGAATATTGGCAGCCAGAAATGAAGGCCTTTTATATCCAGCATGCCGAGTATCGGGTATATGACGATTTGCGATGTTGCCCATATTACGATTGCATCAATAAGATAACTGACCAATCGGGTGAAAAAATGGGCTGTCGCCATGTGATCCAGCTTGTCCATCAGTGAATCTCCACTAGTGCCCGGCGTATATCTTTCACTATGTTCCAATTGAATCCCCCCTACTTCTCATACAGATACATCGGTGTCATACCCTGTCTGTTATCTATCAGCGATTCGATTTTTGCGATATCACTCCGACCGGTAAGATCAGAAATTAGACTTTTTGCTTTATAGCTTAAAGAAAAATTGTTTGATCCGTTGTAGCCATACTCAATAATCTGAGGGTTGCCTCCGAGTTCATTTTTTAATGCTTCCATAGCATCTTCAAAGTAACCAAGCTGATCGACCAGCCCATTTTCCACCGCATCCTCGCCCATATAAATACGTCCGTCGGCAAGTTCTTTAACTTCTTCATCACTCATTTCCCTGCCTTCGGCAACTACATCCACGAAATTCTGATACATGTCATCGACCATGCTCTGTACGTACTGAGTTTCCTCTTCAGTCGGATCTCTGTGACCACCGAGCATCTCCTTCATATCTCCGCTTGCATATGTCTCAAATTCCACACCAAAATCCTCTGCCAGCTGGCTGTAGTTGATACTCTGCATAATGACGCCGATAGAACCAGTCATGGTTTCATTTGAAGCAAATATCTGATCGGCCGGAGCAGAAACATAATATCCGCCGGAGGCTGCCATACTGCCCATTGAACTGTAGATTGTCTTACCGGCTTCTTTTATTTGCTGCAGATACTTATGAATTTCAGCACTTTCATAAACACCGCCGCCCGGGGAATTCACATTAAGTAAAACACCTTTTATAGTATCATCGCCAGCAATCTGTTTAAGGGATTCAATCACCAGTGTATGATTATACCCCTGGGAGGAGAACATGCCGGGCTCCTGCCCCGAGTCCATGATCGTCCCCTCAATGTTAATGACAGCTATCCGGTTTGTTGCATCGCCTTCTTCTATAACTGTGGAAGGAGGGAAGGCATTCCCTGAGAACTCACTGAAAACATCTTCCCAGTCGCTTGCCCACATGGCGTTGAACACAGAGGC
>CAYTIR010000023.1:0-16391 GCA_964437955.1 uncultured Staphylococcaceae bacterium | reverse complement strand
CTCCGAACACAACAAGCGCCAGTGCGATGACAACCGCAATAATCCGTTTCAAAAAATCAGTCCTTTCCTATGTAATATATTCATTAATAATGATACCATACAGTGAATAATTTATAACGCTTATTCATTCATGATCAAAGAAATAAAAATACTCGCCCTGTTATACCTGCTGAGGGATTATGACGTACCGCTGAATTGTTAAATAAGCATGATATGTGGTATAAAAGTAATAGATATTGAACATGGACAGCCATACAAATAGTAATTAGGAGTGGATGGTTTGAATAACAACATTTATAAAACAGTTTATTTCTTTGCTCCGCATGGTGAAGAGACTAAAGAGATACAAGATGAGCTTTCCGAGCTTTTTTCAAGATACGATATCGAGGAAGTGAAATCGAGCGATGATGCAGAAATCATTGCATCCATCGGCGGGGATGGAGAATTTTTACAATCCGTAAGAAAAAACAACTTCCGTGAGGATTGCGTCTACCTTGGAATTGCAGTAGACGATGCAAATTATTTCTATTCTGATTTCCATTACCGGGATATTAAGTCCTTGGAGGAAGCGATTGACCAGGATAACCTGGATGTGCGCAATTATCCACTTCTTGAAGTCAGTATCAACGATAATAAACCAAGCTACTGTCTCAACGAATTTACATTGCGTTCCAGCATCGTCAAAACAATTAAAATGGATGTCTATATCAACGACTTCCTGTTCGAGCAATTCAACGGAGACGGGATTCTGGTAGCAACACCTACAGGATCCACAGGTTATAATAAATCACTGGGCGGATCAGTAGTCGACCCTCTCATCCATGCGATGCAGGTCACGGAACTGGCCAGCGTGAACAACAACACTCACAGAACACTTGGTACAAGTTTCCTGCTGAACAAAGAAAGGCCCCTGACTCTGCTGATTGATAAAAATATGGATTACTATCCGATCATGTCTCTGGACAATGAAGCGATAAGTGTCCGCAACACAGAAAAAGTAGAAGTCTCGATAAGCGACAAATTGATTAAAACATTGAAACTTAAAGACAATACTTTCTGGCATAAAGCACAAAGAAACTTCCTCTAGATCTAGAGGAAGTTTCTTTATATCCCACCTTGGATAAAATCATATATATTTTTAAGGATGAGCAAGGAAGTAACGATGATAAACAGCATCTTTACGTACCCTACCCCTTTGGAAATTGCAAGCTGTGCACCTGCATATGAACCCAACACCATGCTCCCGGCCATCGCAAGGCCATAAGCATAGTTCACCTCACCCACTATCATGAACAATGACAGTGCACCAATATTGCTCCCGAAGTTCAGCACTTTGGCATTGCCGGCAGCCCGCAGAAAGTCAAATCCGGTAAAAAGCATCAGGAACATGAGAAAGGACCCTGTCCCCCCACCCATGAATCCGTCATAAAACCCGATTATTACAGCAAAAACAATAAGCATGACAATCTTCCGCCTGGTCAGGATATTTTTCCTTTCAATCGCACCCCAGTCTTTTTTGAACAGGGTATAAACCAAAACGACAATCAGCATTACCAGAACAAGCGGCTTCAGAACTTCGCCCGGCAGCCTCACCGCGATAAGTGCACCAAACACAGAAACGACAAAACTGATGGGAAATAATTTCATCATCATTCTGAAATCCACATTTCTCGATCTTAAAAATTTCAATGAGCTTGTAAACGACCCGAACGCGGATGCAAGTTTATTTGTTCCAAGTGCAGTAGCCGGTGACATGCCCGTAGCCAGCAGTGCGGGTATGGAAATAAGTCCACCACCGCCCACGACTGCATCTATGAAGGCAGCTATGAAACCCAACACTATGATTATCAGCAGTGCTGAAAGTTCGATTTCCACAGGACAGCCTACAGCAGTGACTCGAATGCATTCTTATCATCTTTTGCATTCGTCTCATAAACTTCTACATTTTCAAGTGCTTTTTCTATCATGGGCTCAAACTCGACACTGGATTCAAACTTGAGTACTTTATCAAGTGCAGGCTTAGTCTTAGGCGCTTTCGGCTTAAATATAGTACAACAGTCTTCAAATGGCATGATTGACGTTTCATACGTATTATATTCCTTAGCCATTTTAACTATGTCATTTTTCTCGAGTGTGAGAAGCGGCCGCAGTACAGGAAAAGCAGTCACTGCATTGATTGCATGCATACTTGTCAAAGTCTGTGATGCCACTTGTCCGAGGTTTTCACCATTGACGATGGCTTCTGCGTTTATTCTGCCCGCCAGATTTACTGCCATCCTGAGCAAGATCCGTCTTGTTGATGTCATCGATATGTTATCCGGGATTTTATCATATAATGTCGTCTGGAGCTCTGTAAACGGAACGATATGAAGTTTTATATCTACACCGGTACGTTCAGACATGATATCAATCAACTGCTTAACCTTGTCTGTGGCCTTCAGGCTTGTATAAGGAGGGGAATGGAAGTGGATTGCATCCAGCTCTACTCCTTTTTTCATGATTTCGAACCCGGCTACCGGTGAATCTATGCCTCCTGAAAGCATGAGCAGTGCCCTTCCTCCTGTACCTGCCGGAAGACCACCGACACACTTGATCACTTCATGATACATATAGATTGCATCCAATCGGACTTCAACCATCACTTTAAAATCAGGCTGTCTCACATCAACTTCGATATTATCAATATTCCTGAGCAGGAGACCGCCGAGCATATCCTGTATATCAAAGGTTTTTAAATGAAATTCTTTATCCGCCCGTTTCACCTCAATTTTGAAGGTGCTGTTTTCCTTAAAATCCGAGGCAAATTTCAAAGCGGTTTGCTTCATCGCTTCTTCAGTCTTTTCAAGTTTTACAACAGGAGATACACTCAAAATCCCTGTGACATGTTTGAGTGCGTCCATCACTTCATATGGATCCGCATTATATAATTCTATATATGCACGGTCTCTGTTGGCTTTCACTTTGACATCAAAATCCTGCAGCGAACGGATTATCGTCTTTCTGATCGCATTCACAAACATTTTTCTGTTCTTTGTCTTTAATGTCAATTCGCCATATCTCACTAAAATGTGGTCATACTTCATTTTAGTACACCTCCTATTTCACTGTGTACTCCTTTAAGAGCTTCAATTAATATATCTACTTCTTCTCCCGTTGTAAAGGTGGAAAATGAAATTCTGATACTCCCCTTCACAACCGATGCGTTATTATCCATCGCCATCAGCGTCTCATTCAAAGTGGCAACTTTTGAAGCACATGCACTTGTGGTCGATACCATGATATCTCTTGCACCCAAAGCATTGACAACAACTTCTCCCTGGGCCCCATCATAAGACATATTAACGATATGCGGTGCACCGCCAGGCTGCAGGTACACAGACTTCAGACCTTTTAGAGCACTTCGGAGGCGTTCGTTATACTCCCTCATTCTTTCGTGATACTTTTCCATATCACGAATACATATCCTCAACGCTTTTGCCATGGCTGCAACTGCACCTAGATTGACAGTGCCGCTTCTTATATTGAACTCATGTCCGCCGCCGTAATATACTGGATCCAGAATCTTCACCTGCTTCGCAATCAATGCACCTGCGCCTTTCAGACCATGGAATTTGTGACCACTCAGGCTCAGAGTATCCACCCTGTCATAATCCATTCGGATTTTTCCCGCCGCCTGTGTTGCATCCACATGGAAGTGTGTTTTGGGATAGTCTTCCAGAATGTCCGCTATTTCTGAAATGGGTTGGACGGCACCTGTAATATTATTCACTGCCATGACAGTTACAAATATAACCCCTCCATCGAGCAACTCCTTGAGGTGATCTAAATCCACGTGACCGTTTGATGTAGTCCGGATGTACTTTACATCAAAGCCTTCTTCTTTCACAGCCTCTATTGTGTTGATCACACTCGGATGTTCAATTTCACTGACCAGAACCGTTTTGCCGAACTGCTTCTTTTTCCTCAGCACACTCTGAATGGCTATATTATTGCTTTCTGTCGCCCCTGATGTAAAGATGCATTCAAATCCATTCAGTCCGAGCAGTTCCAATATTTGTTTCCTCGATGCCTCCAGCAGCTGTTCTGCCTTTCTGCCTTCCTGATGGATACTGGCTGTATTGTAATAATACAACCTGTTCACCTGTTCAAATGTATCCAAAGCTTCCTCGTATGGACGTGTTGTTGCAGCGTTGTCCATGTATATCAAAATACCACTCCTTACGTAAAAGTGACTTGGGATAAAAATATCCCAAGTCGCTTCTGGTTATTCATTATCAAATTCTTTTTCAATACGGGCTGCTGCGCCGGGTTCGATCTTTTCAAGCCCATTTTTCGCAATTTCAAGCGAGCGTTTATAACGATTCTCTTTAAACAACCGTTCAGCCTCATTCAGCATCGTATTGAAATCATGATCCTCCCTGCGGTATCTGTTGCCGTATTGGATCATCATCTCTGTAAGACGGGCTTTCTGCAATATTTCATAGGCTTCCTGATCAAACTTGTTCAGCTGCACAACAGTATGATTTACCTTATCTTTAATATATTGCACATTCAAAGGACGACGTTCAAAGTATTTATGAATCTCTTTGATATCAATATCCAATTCATTTTTCATGACCAGGAACTTCTCAGGTACACTCGACATGTTGGAACTCATCAATTCCCTGTAGATATCTTCCTTCCTGTCCTGGACCAGGAGCGCATTTTCCCTGGCTTCCTTTTCATCCTCACGAAGGTTGATCAGATACTCCTGTATCTGTCTCTGCTCGTCATTGATGGCGCCGATGTTTCCTTTAATGTATTCCAAATTATCAACAACTTCACTGTATCTTGCAGTTGTCTTGTTAGTTTCAGTCATGATTTCATCATACACATCGATCATATTTTCGATTTCATGTTCAAACTTCTGAACTTTGTGGATATCAGACTCATTGATGTGGAACTGCTCCTTGACATAATCAATCTCAGTCCTGAGCGTATAGTTCATATCCTTGGCATGGAACAGATCATCTGTAATGATGTCTTTTTCATGATCCACCTTTGTCTTGGATCTCACCTCATGTTCAACAAGCTCAAGCATGTCATCCAGCTGGCTGTTTATATCATCAAGTATCGCCCTTGCCTCATCCAGGTCCAGTCTTGTAATCAGCGGTTCCACAAGATTCAGCTTTCCTTTTAATGTGGACAGCTTTCCTTCGACTTTAATGTGTTCAAGATCATAGCCTTCTGCCTTCAGATCCCGGCAGCCAAACCTGATTTCCTGGAATTGCTGCGGAAGTTCTTTCTGCACATCTTTAATGAGAAGAGGGATCTCATCCATATTCTCTTTCAATATGGAAAGTTCCTCATAAACATCATTAATATGTTTGTTGGCAGTCACATAATTCCCTGCATTGACAAGTTGTTCATATTCCTTCAATTCAGGCTCATATGTTTCAATCAGCTTTTCCAAAGAAGGCTGTGAGTCTCCGAATTTATGACCATTCGCCAGAACATCCCTTTTAGCTTCTCTGAACAGCCTTTCCGATTCATTGAAATTTCTCTCACCGATGTCACTTGAATCCAACAGCTGATTAATTTCAGAAGTCAGTGTTTTGTATTCCTGTTCCACAGTATCAAGTGATTCATTTACAGAACCTGCTTTTTCACGTCCGTCTTTAAATCGAAAACGTTCGACATCTTCAGTTGCCGCATCCAATTCCTTTTCGGCTTCAGTAAGGGAGCTGTTCAATGCTTTCTGCCAGTCAGACTGCCATCTTTTGTATAGCGTCAATGCTTCGCCGTGAAGATTATAATCTTTCACCTTGACCAGTTCATCCTGGAAAGGCAGATTCTTCACTTCTTCAAGCCTTGCCTGCTGGCTATTAATTTCATCTTTTCTTATATTTCGCATGTATAATAGTGCACCCATACCTATTATGACTAAAAGGATGAGTACGATTAAAACATAAACCCACATACAGCTACCTCCTAAACATATATTCAATTATAGCTCAAAAGAATAAAACAAAAAACATTTATATATAAATTATAAGCTAAATTAAGTGATTCATTACATTTAATACATTTTTCTTTTCATAATATTTTACATCCAGATATTATAAAACTGACCATACAGCAGGAAAAATAAAAAACCGCTTAATTAATATATTACCATTAAACCCTCATGTCCAGCTGGTATATTATATAAAAAATCTAAAGATTGAAACAAATTTTAAAAGGCTGTATACTTTAATAATATTTATAAAGGATAAAGGTGATATAATTGTATACGGCAGTTGAAATAAAAGACTATACACAGCTTAACCAGATGCTAAAAGGGCTGATCGAAGACGAAACAGACCGGATCGCCAACTTGTCTAATGCAGCCAGTCTCCTCAACCAGTTTTTGGATAATGTCAACTGGGTCGGCTTCTACCTGTATCAAGAGGAGACGGATGAACTCGTGCTCGGTCCTTTCCAGGGACTGCCCGCATGTGTCCGTATCCAAAACGGTAAGGGCGTATGTGGTACAGCCTTCAAGGGAAACGATATATTCATCGTAGATGATGTCAATGAATTCCCAGGCCACATCGCATGTGACGCAAACAGTAAATCGGAAATCGTCGTACCGATTTACAAAAACGACCACCCTATCGGAGTACTTGATATTGACGCACCGATATACGAACGTTTCACAGAAGAAGACCGCAAAGGATTGGCCGAATTCACAAATGTATTGAAAAACCACATTTAGTGCTAAAAGCATTGACTTCCGTCAGCCGGTACAGTATAATCATATATTGTGTAAATAAACGGATTAAGTAGCGGATAACTATTACATGCAAGTATGCGGTCCCCTCAAGAGGTGTGCTGTGTAACTGATGCTATTAGGCGAAGGCACTTTAAATCGCATGCCCATGTAAGTGGTTATCACCCTTATGATGTTTGTTGCATAGACTAAACACAATAAGGAGGAGTCAAAATGGCTCGATTCACAGGTTCAATCTGGAAAAAATCCCGTCGTCTCGGCATTTCCCTGACAGGTACTGGTAAAGAACTGGAGCGCCGTCCTTACGCGCCTGGTGACCACGGACCGACTCAGAGAAAGAAATTGTCAGAGTACGGACTTCAGCTTCAAGAAAAACAAAAACTGCGTTACATGTATGGTATCAACGAACGTCAATTCCGTACAATTTTCAACCGTTCAGGTAAGATGAAAGGTGTTCATGGTGAAAACTTCATGATCCTTCTCGCTTCCCGCCTGGATGCAGTAGTATACCAACTCGGCCTTGCAAGAACACGTCGTCAGGCACGTCAACTTGTAAACCATGGTCACATCACTGTAGACGGTGGACGTGTAGACATCCCATCATTCATGATGAAGCCGGGACAGGTTGTTGGTCTTCGTGAAAAATCACGTAACCTTGACATCGTTAAAGAAGCAATCGAGTACAATAACTTTGTACCTGAATACCTTACTTTCGATGAAGAAAAACTTGAAGGTACATTTGTACGTCAGCCAGAACGTTCTGAGCTTTCTGCAGACATCAACGAACAGCTGATCGTTGAGTACTACTCAAGATAATAGCTTTATCATACAGTTTGAAAGCCTTGGTCCCCTATTTGGGATCAAGGCTTTTTTGTATATATTTTAAGGGTTGTGCTAACATTGACATCATATATAGATTAAAGGAGATAATATAGGATATGAAACTTCCAGATGAAAAATATAAAGAGATCATAACAGAGATTATGAAGCAACAGAACGGAAACGGAATTTCTTTTAATTTTTTAGTGAAGCTCCATCAGGTAGAAGATGTGCTAACAGTGGACAAATCGCCTGAAGTCACTTTGGATTTAATTCGGGAGATTACTGTACCCATTGAGACGGAAGATTTACCCTCTGATGAATATTTGTTTTACATGGGCACTGGCGTACGGGATATGAACCCGGCAGTTGAACACTTAAAGGTCAGCGGAGATGACAACAATACAACTGTGACCATCCTGTCGAATGCAGCTGAAGGGCTGATTAAACAAAAGTCGAATAAAAAGGCCATAAAAACTATAAAAACTCATCTCGGTCTCCTTGAAAAACTATAAAAATTTTAATATTCAACCATGCCATAATACCTAGAATTCTTTTATAAGCAGAATTCTAGGTATTTTAACTTTTTGCATATATTCCTGAAAATCTTCAAACTTATCATTCAGATTATCAAGTTTTTACGTGATTATATTCAATATCCCCAATATAGTCAGACGGATAAAAAGAAATTCTTTTTCCGGTTTGTTCTGTACGGTCTTCATTAGCATGCCCTCTCTAAACTACTTCGTCTTTATGCCCATGATGTCTGCATTCAATCTGCACAGTTACTTGGTCTATCCCCTTTTCAGCCATTTTCATTTCTATATCTTTTATGATATCCCCACATTCATGGACAGTCATGTCTCCTTTGACTACCACATGGAGACTCATTGCATTCTGGCCGCTGGTAATACTCCATACATGAAGCCCATGAATGCTTTCCACCTTTTCAACTTTTCTGAGTGACTCTACTACATTATCCAAATCAATATGTTTCGGAACACCTTCCATAAGAATATGCAGTGATTCCTTCGTTACTCTCCATCCGCTGATAAGAATGAGGACTGCGACAATGAAACTGGCCAATGGATCCATAAACCCCCATCCTAAAAAAAGGATGCTGAGCGCTGCAATGATTGCCCCGACAGAACCAAGCATATCCCCTATGACATGCAGAAAGGCTGCTCTAAGATTTAAATTATGCTCCGTGTCACCGCGCATCAGTATCCATGCCACAAGCAAATTCACCAGGAGTCCGATGACTGCGATGATCAACATACCAGTTGAAGCAACTTCAGGTGGATCCATGAATCTTTGGATTGCTTCATAAAAAATGAATACGGATATGAGTACCAACGTCACCCCGTTGAAAACTGCCGCCAATATCTCAAACCTCTTATATCCGTAGGTTTTACTGTAATCTGCTGCCTTTTCTCCAAATTTGAAGGCGGTAAGTGCAATTCCAAGTGATACAGTATCACTGAGCATATGACCTGCGTCCGCAAGCAAGGCCAGACTGTTAGTAATCCATCCACCGACTGCTTCTACAATCATGAATGACCCTATCAGCATAAGACTGATAATCAATGCCTTTTTGTTGCTTCCATGCGTGTGGTCATGATGATTTTCACCCATCATCCTCACCTCTCATCATTTATTATTAATTATATCAATTTCCGTTACTTTGAGGAATTGGCGAGTTTGAATCATTCATAAGATTGACAAAAACAGAGTCCATTGTGGTTTTCGACAGATGATATTATCAAAATATAACATTTTTACATGGAGGATAAATTAATGAAAAAATTACTTCTTGTTCCGATGGCAGCACTGCTTCTGGGCGCCTGTTCAAATGATGCAGATTCTGGAGAAAAATCTGAAGGACACGAAGAGGGGCACACGCATGAAGCAGAAAGTACAGAAGATAGTCATGACCATGCTTCCGTCCTAAACATGGATTTTGCATACGAAAATGAGGAAATATCGGTGAATCTGACAGAAGGTGGCGATGCGTATGAAGCGGATCGTGTCAGATTCGAAGTCGTTCATCCTGAAAATGAAGATTCCACTGTATGGCTTAATACAGAGTATCAAGGAGAAGGTATGTATAGTGCTGATGCGTCTGATCTTGAAACCGGCAAATATGAAGTTGTGATTCATGTGAACGGTCCCGAGGAACTACATGAACATACAAGCAAAAGCATAGACGTCGAATAAAATATGATTAAGTCCCGATTTATTTTCATTAATCGGGACCGTACTCGTATAAACACACTTTCAAAGAATTTTTAAATTATATAACTGTACCCTTTCACCGCTTCGGCGACACAAAATACATGGAATATGAATTTAAATAGATTAAAAAAGAGTGATTGCAGCTGCAATCACTCTTTTTCTCGCGTATTGTTCTTCTTATAATAAATTATATTACCTTCAGATATTCTGTCGCCTATATAATCCTCGCTGTTATCCAGCATCCAATCAGTATCTGTCAATTGTACTTTCTCCACTTCGCCAACAAGGTCAATTTTGTTTAAAAGATCAAGCTGCATGACATGACGTTTTTTACCACCGTATTTATGAGTAGTTTTGACTATTTTAAAACCGAGTTTGAATTTATCTTTAAGGCTTGGTAAATTCGAGGGCATTACAGTAGTCAGTATATAGTCAAAATCACTTGACTCCCTGACTCTTTCTATCAGTTCCCGTCCCATTCTTGTCTGCAGACCTTGCCCCCGTGAATTTGGATCGATAAAAGTGATTTCCGAATAAATCACTCTTTTCCTGTCATATATTTTCGCATCTTCCGCTAAATGTTCCGCTTCATCGATTTTGGGGATATACATAGAACGCGTTGCCACAAGCGACTGCCCTTTAAATGTACCGATGATGTAGCCCTGGTTGATTATTTCTTCAAATTCCTCTCTTGTCAAAGTTTGAAGTACTTCTTTATCGTCCAGCGATTGATAGACGGTGTTCTGTAATTCCAAAATATCATCAAGGTCACTTAAGACTAAATTTCTGAATTTCATGGCAGTCACTTCCTTTTAAATTTTGATAGTCAATGTATTAAAAATGTTTATTTTTTATTACGAATGGTTATATAGTTTATGAGGAGTTGGTGCATATGACAATTATAGTCAAGGTTAAGGACAGCATGACCAACCAGACAGATTTCAGGTTTATCCGTAGTGACAAAGTTAAAGACAGCATTAAAACTGCATATATAAACCAGGAAATGACATCAGAAGACAGCGGCAAATTTGTACAATTCATATATCCAGGTCATACGGAGACTTTTACTACATTTAAAATCAACTATAAAAGACGCTGATGCGGGGCGTCTTTTTTATTTGCATTACTTTAAGTTAATGTCCAGCCAGGTGAACATCAGACTGAGCCATCCGGCTGCACGCTTATCTTCAATTCCAGTGACTTCTGTTGCGAGACTCAACCCATGAGGTCCATTCTGGAAAGTATGCAGTTCCCATGGAACGCGCTGTGATTCCAATGATTTGGAAAATTCCAGGGAATTCTGAATAAATACGAGCTGATCCTCTACTGTATGCCATATGAATGTCGGTGGCGTATCCGCTGAAACATGCTGTTTCAAGTCAGCTTTCTGCACGACATCTTTATCAGGTTTACTGCCAAAAATCATCCTTGACGCAGTCGACATATATTGGGGATCGCCAATTCCACGGGAGTCGGCAATATCCTTATTAAGTGTATAATCCAAAATAGGATATCCAAGAACCTGGAAATTCGGGCGATACCATCTTGGTTCATCCCCCACTTCTGCCTGCAGCCATTCAGAGTTCCAGTGAACAGCCAGGCTTGCTGCCAGATGACCGCCGGCAGAAAAACCGGCGACTCCGATCTTATCTGGATTCACATTGAACTCATGACAATTTTCTCTGATGAAAGTCATAGTTTTGGCCAGTTCTACAAGAGGGCCGGGGAACTCGGAGCCAAGGACGGTATCGTCCTCCACCGATGAGGCGATCTGATATAATTCATCTCTGTCCGTTTTCTTGTCTTCCCTGCGCATGGCTGAGCCGATTGTTGAATATCTGAGTATGAAAACATGATATCCTTTAGCTAAAAATTCATACGCCACAGGTTCTGCTTCCCTGTCCGACACATACATATAACTTCCGCCGGGACAGATGACAACGGCCGGTCTCCCCTCTTTTGGATGCAATGGGTTTTCACTCAGCATCATTGTCACTTCTGCATGTTTATCACCGATATAGAAACTTTGTAATATCATGTCATTCGTCCTCCATTAGTTGATCAGCCGGTAAAGATACAGTTCATTAATATATTCGTCCTCAATAAAAAGCGAATCGATCCGCTCTCCTTCCGTCAAAAATCCAAGTGTTTTATACAATTCGATCATCTTCGTCCGATTGACGGGCAATGAGAGTTCCAATCTGTAAATGTCATTATTCCCCGCCCATTTTATACCGGCATTCAAAAGCTCTTTTCCGATGTGGTCCTGATTGGCGGTTTCTTTAATTCCCAAAGAAACATTGGCACGGTGCTTTGTCATATCAACATTGTTACCAAACAGACTCATATAGCCTTCTATCTCCCCTTCATCCAGTGCAACGAGGATCTGCTTACGGGAGTCCTGAAGAATATTTGAGAAGAGGTTCTCCGTATTTGAAACCGACAATACTTCATCTCCGCTGAAACCGCCAAAACCCGCAGAATCAAGTGAAGCCAGTAAATTCAGGAAGTTCTCAATATCCTTCATTTCAATCGCTCGAATCTCCCTGAGTCCCCTTCTTCCGTCAACAGTACTTTCAATATGAAATCCAACGCAGGTGGATTTTCGTCCTTGAGTTCTTTGATAAACGATTTTCTATCATATGGGACCTGTTTAAATTCAAGGTCAATAGAACCATCAGTATCAATGTCCATTATTGTATATGGACTGAACTCATTGACTGTTACCCCTAATGCCCCAGGGTTTACAAATAGCTTCTCCATATTCTCAAAATGGAGGGACATATGATCATGACCAAATAAAATAATATTATACTCACTATTATTATAATTATTTTCAAGACTTGCAAGCGTCGGCTCATAATCAATGGACTGATACATAGACTCTTCTGTGAGATGGTAGTGGGTCATTAGAATTTTATTACCGTATTTTTCCAATGTCACCGTCAATGGCAATTCTTCAAGCATCTTCAAATTTTCCGCCCGGATCTGCCTTGCTATATATAAGTGGTGATCATGTTCTGTCCCGGTTACAAGTGATTTTTCCCCCTTGCAGGCCTTAATGACTTCCAGGTCATGATTTCCGCGTACAAATTTCATGTTTTCTATATTCTTCAAAGCATCCATGACTTTATTTGTCTGATGACCGATTGAAACGATATCACCAAGACAATAGATTTCATCCACTTCGGATTGCGTGATATCCCGAAGAACGCTGGATAATGCATAATAATTCCCATGGATATCCGAAATGACCGCAATCCTCATTCCCGAATCCCTTCTTCCGGTGCATATTTTTAGATACAACCCTATTTTAGCAAATATTCCCACTAACACCTAAATTTTATCGGGCATGTTAAAATATACTTATAACTATTCATGAGGTGAAACGATGACAAAAATCTGTTTAGTAAGGCATGGACTTACGGATTATAATGCACAAAGAAAATTACAGGGTTCAACTGACATCCCGCTTAACGCTGAGGGAGAGTCACAGGCTGAATATGCCCGTGAAAAATTGAAAGAGTATGATTTCGACGCAATCATTTCCAGTCCTCTCGTCCGAGCAGTCAGAACCGCTGAAATCATTAATGAATATCATGGGCTGGAAATTGAGACGATGGATGAATTAAAGGAACAATCGTTTGGTCCGCTGGAAGGGAATCATATTGATGACATCCAGGAAAAATATCCTGACGGCATCTTTCCAGGTGCAGAATCATTTGAATCGTTATCGAACAGGGTCGGAAAAGCCATCAGGGAAATAGAATATAGATTCCCGGATAAGCATATTCTTTTAACAGCACACTCCAGAACAATCAAATCCATCCTTGCGCTCTACAGTGATGAAATCCATATGTTCAAAACAAAACTCGATAACTGCAGCCTAAGTCACATTGAATGCATAGATTCCAAGTGGACTGTCAACGACTTTAATATCTCAACTTGCAGCTGATCGATAAAAAAACAAGGTTGGGTATACCCAACCTTGTTTTTATGCTTTCACTTTTGCCGGAATCGGATAGTCGATAAGGAAATTCTCCTGACCAACAGTTTTTTTGTAAATACGGTAAAAGTAGATCATCCATAAGATCGTCCCTGCTACACCACCAGCATATGCAATGGTCAGATCCAGGCCGAAACCGATGGGCGCATACAATATATAGGTGACTACATTGAAGGTCATGAATATTGCCGGAACAGTTGCCACCCAGTGATTTTTCCCGGCAAGAAGCAGATACATGACCCCCACCCAAAGCGCAATGACTGCTGTCATCTGATTGGCCCAGGAGAAATATCTCCAAAGGATTGTAAAGTCTATCTGTGTCAGAAGGTAACTGATCACGAACATAGGGATGGCTATTGCAAAACGCTTCCAGTACTTTTGCTGGGCAATTGAGAAATAATCGGCAATGATCATTCTGGCACTTCTGAATGCAGTATCACCACTGGTAATCGGCAGAACAATCACACCAAGTATAGCAATGGTACCCAAAGCCGAACCAAGCAACAGTGTCGACGCTTCAGATACGACCAACGCTGCTTCACCATTTGCCAGTACCTGTGACAGACCCCCATAACCATCAAAAAGGCTCATTGCTGCTGCAGCCCAAATCATTGCGATGATGCCTTCAGCAATCATCATGCCATAAAATATCGCACGGCCATTTGATTCTCGCTGAGTGGTTCTGGAAATGATTGGCGACTGGGTCGCATGGAAACCGGACAGGGCGCCACAAGTAATCGTAAAGAAGAGCAGCGGGAAAATCGGCGAATTATCTGGATGCATATTTGACAATGTCAGTTCCGGTATCGGTGTTCCGGTCTGGACGAGCCTGAATCCAATAGCCACTGCACTGAATAAAAGTATGGCCCCAAATAATGGATATATACGTCCGATGATCTTATCGATCGGCAGGACGGTGGAAAGTATGTAATATAAAAATATAACAGTCAGTATGATTCCAAGTGCTACCCTTCCATCCATCAGAGTATGCAGCAGAATCGCCGGGGACGTAACGAAGACAGTTCCCACAAGCAGTAAAAGCAATACAGTAAACACGTTGACAATATGCTTCATGGTATTACCTAAAAATTTGCTTGCAAGCTCAGGCAGGTGTGCACCTTTATTCCTGATGGAAATCATACCTGTCAGATAGTCATGTACCGCTCCAGCAAAGATTGAGCCGATAACAATCCATATGAAAGCCACTGGTCCATAGAGTGCACCCATGATTGGACCGAAAATCGGGCCGACACCCGCAATGTTGAGCAGCTGGATCAATGAGTTTTTACGCGTATTCAACGGCAGATAGTCCACATCGTCTTTCTGGGCATAGGCCGGTGTTGGACGATCATTTTTCGGGCCGAACATCTTGTCGATATATTTACCATATGTAAAATAACCAACTATTAAAAGTATGATGGAAATAAAAAATGTAATCAATAAAATTCCTCCTATGTTAAAATGATATGTAAATAAATTAAAGCACATTCATCTTGTTTATGAAAGCGTTTTTCAAAAACTTTATTTAGGAGCTAGTCATCATAATGCAAAATATCTTTTCAAACATACAGGATTTCAAAGGCAGCCATTATGAATATGGCATACTGCAGGCACAACATCTAAAGCATACCCCTTATATGAATAACCGGAATTATGAATGGATCAAAAGGAGACCCAAGTTTGAACTCGATTATCAGGAAACAAAACATCTTTATAATGAATTTGCTCCCGGAATATGGGATGAATTGATGGGACTTCAGGACGAGCTGAAAATATCTGATAAAGATGTACTTTTAAATCTGGCACATTACAGGGTTTCTCCAAAAGATTCGGGCTGCAGCGTCTACCTTGATGATCATCACTTCATAAGAAATTATGACTATCATCCAAACACTTACGACGGCATGTATAAACTGTTCCAGCCTGATAAAGGAGGATTCGCCCATATTGGCCCAGCCTCTAGAGTCACCGGGAGGATGGATGGCATGAATGAGCATGGCCTCATAATGTCCTATAATTTCATGAATCGCAAACAGCCATTCGACGGGTTCACCTGTTTCATCATTGGCCGGTTCATCTTGGAATTGTGCAGAAATGCAGATGATGCGAAACAGCTTTTAAAAGAGCTTCCCCACCGTGGTGGATTCAGCTATATTGTCCAGGACAGGTACAATGATTCCTTCATTGCTGAAACTTCATCAAGGAATATTGCTTTCAGACAGTCGAATATTTGCACAAACCATTATGAAACACTGGAAAAGGAAAATCGCAGATATTTAGTCGATTCACTGGAACGTCTCTCAGTATTGGAAGGTTTCAACTTACCATCAAAAGAAGAGCTGCTTGATTTGTTCACTGATCGGAAATACGGATTATTTGTGGATAATTACAAGAGCTGGGCAGGAACAATCCATACTTCTTTCTATGATAAAAACAAACTCATTGCAGGAATTCGCCTTGGAGAAAATACAGACATGGATGAGTTCAATTTTGGGGACTGGCTTAATGGTACTCCAATTGATAAAAAAGAAATAAAAGGTTTCCTCGACACAAATTTGAAATTCACAAATGCAGATTGGC
>CAYTIR010000022.1:0-31814 GCA_964437955.1 uncultured Staphylococcaceae bacterium | reverse complement strand
CAATAGGAGGATCATAATGGAAATTGTAAGAATTGAACCGACACCAAGTCCGAACACTATGAAAATCACTGTAAGTGAAGAGAAGGCTGAAATG
The DNA here is from genome assembly GCA_964437955.1 of uncultured Staphylococcaceae bacterium. Lineage (GTDB taxonomy): Bacteria > Bacillota > Bacilli > Staphylococcales > Salinicoccaceae > Salinicoccus. The sequence continues at coordinate 31,720 of CAYTIR010000022.1, read as the reverse complement.
AAATCATCCACATACAGAGAGGTGTCTGATGAGGCACCGGATTTCATCAACCGTGTTTTAGAGTTGGAAGATGTTAAAAGTGTATTCCATGCACTGGATTTCATCTCTGTCGATAAGTCACCGAAAGTGGATTGGGAAACATTGATTCCACAGATTGAGGAAACTTTCTCCGGTGGAACAGAAGATGTAAAAAAAAACTTGAATTAGAAACACCATACGGGGAAGTATCGACCCAGGTCCTCACTTTTAAAAACATTCCATACCAGATAAAACTGAATGATGGAGAAGAGCACCGCAGACAACTGCCGGACCGTTTCACAGAAGCGGTGGCCGATGCGACTCTGCCGGAAGACAATATTATACTTTTGCGTAAATGGGAAGATTACGGCATCCGGTACGGGGACCCTGCCGATATTTTTGTCGAAGTATCCGAAGAAATCGAGGCATTATACAATGAGGAGCAACTGGGACGCCTGGTGGAAGAAGCGAAAACAAAAAAAACACCTGAACCCAAACGCTACTTCAAAGTATCAGTTGAGGATTTCCGTTCTAAAGAGGATTGGAAAGAAAGACTCTGGCTCCTGGATCATATGGAAACCCCTACCCGGGAAGATTATGAAATTCTCTCCATTGCACTTGAAGATGAAAAAATGCAAGTTCGCAGAGAAGCAGTCAGCCTGCTCGCTATGATAGAAGAGAAGGAAACAATGCCATATTTGAAACGCGGCTTGAATGATAAATCTGTACCCGTTAGACGGACTGCCGGAGACGCATACAGTGACCTTGGCTTTGAAGAAGGCCTTCCTGATATGTATAAGGCTCTAGATGATAAAAGTCCGATTGTCCGCTGGCGTGCTGCCATGTTCATATATGAGACTGGCACCAGTGAAAGTCTGCCGCATCTGAAGGCGCATCAGGATGACAGCCAGTATGATGTCCGTCTTCAGATAGAAATGGCCATTGCCAGAATAGAACAAGGTGAAGAGGCGCTTGGAAGCGTCTGGAAGCAAATTCAGGAAAGGGAGCGTTAATATGAATCCTTATGATGCATACATGAAAGAAATTGCACAGCCCATGCGTGATGAACTCACAAACCAGGAATTTGAAGATCTGACGTCAGTGGAATCCGTCAGCCAGTTCATGGAAAATGTCGGAGATGATGAAACAGCATTCGTGGTTGTGAACAGCGTGTGTGGATGTGCAGCAGGTCTGGCCCGGCCAGCTGCTGTTACAGTTGCGGACCAGAATCCGATCAAACCGACAAAAAAGGCCACTGTATTTGCCGGCCAGGATAAAGAAGCCACTGAGAAGATGCGTGAATATATCGGACAAGTTCCTTCCAGCCCCTCCATGGCACTCTTCAAAGGAAAGAACCTGGTGCACTTCATTCCACGTGAGCATATTGAAGGCCGGGAGATTGAAGATATCATGATGGACATAAAAGAAAGCTTTGACGAAAACTGCTCATAATAAAAACAGGGGAGGCAGCGCCTTCCCTGTTTTTTATCCGATGAATGAATTATTCATAGATGCACATAGAAACCATATAAAAAGATAATAGTATAAGGCCGATCGCCATAATAATTTCCATAAGCCACTCTCCAAACCATTATGATTGTAATTTTTTATAATGAATTCATACTAATTATATATAAAGAATGAAGAAAAAGAAAGAGGTGGATTGCATGAATCATTTTGATAATGTATACCATGAACTTCTCAGGAAGATATTAGACGAAGGAGAGTATAAAGATGACAGGACCGGCACAGGCACATATTCTATATTCGGTCATCAGATGCGGTTTGACCTACGGGAAGGCTTCCCGCTTCTGACCACTAAAAAAGTCCTTTTCAAAATGCTCGCAACGGAGCTGGTCTGGTTCATAAGAGGGGATACAAATATAAGATTCCTTTTGAAGTACAACAATAATATTTGGAATGAGTGGGCATTCAAAAAATGGGTTGAATCTGATGAGTATACAGGACCGGATATGACTGATTTCGGTAACCGTGCGCTCGAGGATGAAGATTTCAAACAAATCTATAAAGAAGAAATGGGAAAATTTAAAACCCGCATACTCGAAGACGATGTATTTGCTAAAAAGTATGGTGACCTGGGCAATGTCTACGGCAGGCAATGGCGTGCATGGGAAGGGCCGGATGGTACATTTACAGATCAACTGAAGAATGTTGTGGAAAGTATCAGGAATAACCCGTATTCAAGAAGACATATCGTCACTGCATGGAATCCGTCAGAAATTGATTCAATGGCGCTGCCTCCCTGCCATGCATTCTTCCAATTCTATGTGAATGATGGAAAACTCAGCCTTCAGCTCTACCAGAGAAGTGCAGATGTTTTCCTGGGTGTACCATTCAATATTGCCAGTTATGCGTTATTGCTCCATCTTGTTGCAAGAGAATGTAACTTGGAAGCAGCAGACTTTGTGCATACATTCGGGGACGCCCATATTTACAGCAACCATCTGGAAGCGGTAGAGACTCAGCTGTCGCGGGAAAGTTACAAAGCACCAAGTATCAGGATCAACAGTGATAAATCAATGTTCGATATTGAGTATGAAGATCTCGAAGTGGTAGATTACGAATTTCATCCATATATCAAAGCACCAATCGCAGTATAGGAGGTTCTATCAATGGTATCATTAATCGTGTGTCATTCTGACCAAAACGTCATCGGCTTTAAAAATAAAATGCCCTGGTATCTGCCAGTAGATTTAAAACATGTAAAAAAATTGACTGAGGGCAACACCATAGTCATGGGGCGGAAAACTTACGAATCTCTGGGCAAGCCACTCCCGAACCGGAAAAACGTCATCCTTACTTCAAATAGAGATTATGTAGCTGAGGGTGCAGATATCATACACAGTAATGAAGAAATCAACGGACTTCCGGGAAAAATTTTCATTTTCGGTGGCAGCGGTGTCTATCGTCAGACAATGGACCTAGTCGATGAGATGTATATTACACGCATTCAGGAAACTTTTGCAGGGGATACTTTTTTCCCTGAATATGATTTGAACGAATGGGAAGTTGCCGGGAGGCAGAAAGGCACCGTCGACGAAAAGAATAAATACCCACATGAATTCCTGAAACTGATCAGAAAATAATAATATCTGGATGTGTTGCAGATGAACATTTGGAAATGGCTATTCTTTATTTTGCTTTTGGTGAATCTAATAATTGCCGTCCTGCTCATATTTCTGTTGAGCGGCAGCTACAGTTCACCGGAAAGTGAGGATAATTACTCCTCCGGAAGTTCGGGTATGGAAATAAAGATGACGAATGATGCCGTGGAATCCTTGATTATGGAAAGCATCGAGGATGAAAAACTTTCACTCGACATCAATGAGTCCGGCATTGAACTGCTGAGCCAAAATAATATATATGGAATTGGCGTTGACGCATCATTTAATCTTGAGCCAGTGTCAACAGGTGATACAATAGTATTTGAAGTATTGGATATAGATATTTCAAATTTACCATTGCCGCAAGATGTGTTGTACTCGATCATTCGTACCCAGAGCAATCTGCCTGAAGGCATTTCATTTTCGGAAGATGAACGGGCGCTGGTCATCGATACTGCTTTATTTGACGAAGCTGCCGGTGTCGATGTCAAAGTCGATTCGATTGATTACAAAAATAATGAATGGTACTTTTCAATGGAAAAATAATAGATGAGGTGATTTATTTGTCAACAGCAACGCTAGCAGGGGGATGCTTCTGGTGTCTTGTTAAACCTTTCGACCAGTTTGACGGCGTGAACAGTGTGATTTCCGGCTATTCGAACGGACATGTTGAAAACCCAAGCTACCAGGAAGTATCAACTGGAACAACAGGACATGTTGAAGCAGTTCAAATCGATTTTGATGAATCGGTAATGTCCTATAAAGAGCTACTCAATATTTTCTTTAAAACATTTGATCCGACGGATAATACAGGTCAATTCGGAGATAGGGGACCAATGTACGAGCCTGCTGTTTTCTATCATGATGAGTTGCAGAAACAGGCCGCAGAAGAAGTTATAAAAGACCTGGATGAAAAGAATATATTCTCCAAACCAATAAACACGCCAATACTTCCATACAAAAACTTTTACCGTGCAGAAGATGAACATCAGGATTTCTATCAGACGAACAAAGGACATTATAATGCTTATTATAAAGGTTCAGGCAGAAAATCTTTTGTCGAAAATCATTGGGGAGTGGATTAATATATGACAATGAAAAAAGATATAAATAATTTGTCACCGTCTGAATTCAATGTTATGAAAGAAAACGGTACTGAACCACCGTTCCAGAATGAATACTGGGACCATTATGAAGATGGGCTCTATGTGGATAAGATAAGCGGGAAACCGCTGTTTACGTCACGTGATAAATTTGCATCCGACTGCGGGTGGCCCAGTTTCTCAAAATCTCTATCCGAAGATGTCTCTGAACACTTCGATGATTCATTTGGAATGAGAAGAACAGAAGTGAGGAGCGAATCATCCGACAGCCATCTGGGGCATATATTTCCCGACGGACCAAAAGAGCTTGGTGGAATGCGTTACTGCATCAACTCTGCTGCACTCACTTTCATTCCAAAAGAACAGTTGGAAGAGAATGGATACAAGGAATATCTTAGTTTATTTGACTGATTTAAAGGCTATTGTATAAAGATAATAAGAACAGGAGATGAGTCAAATGTTTAAAAATCTATTCGGTAAAAAAAATGAAGTCGACAAAAACCTGGAAATTAAAAGTCCGATGAACGGCAGGTATGTTCCACTTGAAGAAATCCCTGATCCAGTGTTCGCAGAAAAAATGATGGGGGAAGGATTCGGCATAGAACCCTCAGACGGCGAAGTGGTTGCGCCTGTCGGCGGTGTCATAATGCAGGTATTCCCGACTAACCATGCGGTTGGCATCAAAACTGACAATGGTGTCGAAGTTCTGATACACATCGGACTTGAAACCGTAGCCATGGAAGGGAAGGGATTTGAAGGTTTCATTTCAGAAGGGGATACTGTAGAAGTCGGTGACAAGCTGGTCACCTTCGACATCGATCTTGTAAAGGAAGAGGCTAACAGCACTATTTCACCAGTCATCATTACCAATAGTGATGAATTACAGTCATTTGACATTGAATCCGTCACTGAGACTGTTAAAGGGGAAACAGTTGTAGTCAACGCCGCTATTAAATAATGAAGAATTATTCATACTACCAGTACATCAAAACCAGACGTGGTGAAAAATCCGATATCGGCCGCCTCGCTGCATTTATCTTTGAAGATACAATGTTTCCCAAGGATTCAAAAGATTATTCGGAAGTGTCGGATTATCTTGAAAGACACCCTTACCAAGGAATGGCTTTGACTGTCTATGATGAATCTTTCGATGATTATCAAAATTGGCTGCGTCATTAAAATTATATATAAATCAAAGGAGCACTAAAAAATGAGTATTCATATTAATGCAAAAAAAGGCGACATCGCAGATACAATCTTACTTCCGGGAGATCCACTCAGAGCAAAATATATTGCTGAGACATTCCTTGATGATGTTGTATGTTATAACGAAGTACGTAACATGCTTGGATTTACAGGTTACTATAAAGGTAAGCGCATCTCCGTCCAGGGGACAGGGATGGGCGTTCCTTCAATTTCCATTTACATCCATGAGTTGATGGAAGAGTACGGCGTTAAAAACCTGATCCGTGTAGGTACATGTGGTGCCATTCAGAAAGACGTAAAAGTTCGGGATGTCATATTGGCACAGAGTGCTTCCAGTGATTCATACCAGAACAGAAAATTATTCAAGAACATCGAATATGCACCAACTTCTGATTTTGAACTCCTTCTTTCAAGCTACAATGAAGCGACAAAGAAGGGCCTTGAAGTCAAAGTCGGTAATGTTTTCACAGCTGATTCATTCTATGATGAAAATGGAAATATCGAACAGCTTGCTGAATACGGAGTGCTTGCGCTCGAAATGGAATCCAGTGCACTTTTCACAATCAGTAAAAAATTCGATGCACGCGCACTTTCCATCCTTACTGTTTCCGACCATGTCTTGACAGGTGAGGCGACATCCAGTGAGGAACGCCAGACTACATTCAATGAAATGATTGAAGTGGCACTTGATGCAGCAGTACCATTCATAGAAGCATAAAAAGCCAACCGGCTGGGAGCAGGAAGGTGGAGTACCTTTCTGTTCTTTTTCTTTAAATTTAATACATAAACTGTTAAACTATTATGTAATTATTCAAGTAGAAATTAGGTGTGAATTTTGAACGAGGATCAAAAAGATAATAAATCAGTCGAAGGTGGCGGACGACGCATAAGTTTAAACTTATTCTGGTTCATCATCATCATACTGACTGCTGTAATTTCTACAGCTATAGTGACGGCTCTGAGCCTTGAAGCCGGTTCAGAAAAAGCTGTCAATGTCGGAACGGATACAAGAAGTGAATTTGCCAAGCTTTACAATGTGTATGATACCCTCACCTCAGAATATTACACTGATGTTGACAGGGATGCACTGATAGAATCCTCTATCGAAGGAATGGTTGAAGGACTGGATGACCCATACAGCGAGTACATGAACAAGGATGAGACAGCCCAATTCCAGGAATCGGTCACGGGAGACTTTGAAGGTATCGGTGCAGAAGTGATGCAGGAAGGCAACCGCATCATCATCACTTCTCCGATGAGAGGTTCGCCGGCCGAAGAAGCAGGCATAGAACCGGGTGACCAGATCATCGCCGTAGACGGAGAATCCATCGAGGGAATGACAACACATGAAGCAGTGCAGCTCATACGAGGTGAAAAAGGTACGGATGTAGTTCTTACCATTGTCCGTGGAGAAGGCGAACCAATGGATATTACAGTCACACGGGATACGATTCACATAGAAAGTGTTACTTATGAAGTCGTAGAAGGTGTTGCTCATATCAGTGTCAACAGATTCCAGCAGGGAACTACTGAAGAGTTTGAAAAAAGTCTGAACCAGGCTGCTGAAGATGAAGTTGAAGATGTAATCATAGATTTCCGTTACAACCCAGGTGGTCTGCTGGATGAAGCAGTGTCTATGATTAACCAATTTGTAGGTAAAGGACAAAGAGCACTCTATCTTGAGGATAATTCAGGTGAAAAAACAGAGATATTGACAGAAGGCGAAGCAAATCCAAGCACTGAAGATATGAACGTTTATATCTTGATAAACGAAGGTTCTGCTAGCGCTTCTGAAGTATTTACTGGAGCTATGAATGATTTGAAAGAAGAGGTCACAATTGCGGGAACACGTTCATTTGGCAAGGGTGTCGTACAAAGGACCCAGGAATTTGGTGATAATTCCATGCTCAAATATACGAATACCAAATGGCTGACACCTGAAGGGAACTGGATTCATGAAAAAGGTATCAAACCGGATATAAAACTGGTCAATCCTGATTACTATAGGGTAGATATGCTCAGTGAAGAAGAAGTTTATTCCGAAGGCCAGTCCAATGAAAAAATCACTTCCATCAAAGTGGCACTGAATACGCTCGGTTATGAAATAAATAATTTTGATACCACGTTCTCACCGGCACTTACAAATGCTGTCATGAATTTCCAAAGTGAACAAGGGCTGGAACAGACTGGTATTGTAACCGGCGATACATCGACAGCTCTGATGAGTGAACTTAGAAAATATATCAATGAAAATGACGCCCAGCTCAACTATCTGGTAGATTTCATAAATGGAGAGTACTCCAAAGAAGAAATCGAACAGCGTGCGGCTGAGAATGCAAAACATATCGAGATCGAACGAAATACTCCTGAAGAAGATGCCGAAGGAGAATCAGATGGTGAGTCTGACAAGTCGGAAGAAGAATCTACAGAGGAAGAATCTTCTGAAGATTCCTCCGACCAACAAGACGAACAGGACACTGAATAAAAACAATGCCGCATGAACATATATGTTTGTGCGGCTTTATATTGTGCAATTGTGTCAAATAGTTTAAAGTATTTAGCATAATAGAGTATGGAGGATATTATGGATTCCAATAAAAGAAAAGTTGTGCTCACAGGTGGAGGCACTGTAGGGCATGTAATGCTTAATAAGCTTCTGATTCCCGGGCTGTTCAACCAGGATGTTGAGCCTGTATATATCGGCTCCAAAAAGGGTATAGAAAAAGAAATCATAAGTGCAACGTCAATTAAATACTTTAATATATCAAGCGGTAAACTGAGACGCTATATTTCTCTTGAAAATGCCAAAGATATCTTCAAAGTAATAAAAGGAATATTTGATGCGAGAAAAATCTTAAAAAGAGAACAGCCTGAATTCGTGTTTTCCAAAGGTGGATTTGTTAGTGTACCTGTAGTCCTGGCTGCAAAATCTCTTAAAATTCCAGTTTATATCCATGAATCTGACATTACACCGGGCCTTGCAAACAAAATAGCAAGCAAATTTGCAACTAGAATATTTGTCACATTCAAGAAAACCCTTGATTATCTGCCAGTGGATAAATCTGAATACATTGGTCCGGTCATCAGAGATGAGTTGCAACGGGGATATACACGCATTGGATATGAAATGACAGAATTCAATCCTGAGAAGCCAATCATGCTGATAATGGGTGGTTCCCTCGGGTCCAAGTCGATCAATCAGTTCGTCAGGAATAATATGGATGCATTGTTGAATGAATGGCAAATCATTCATCTATGCGGTCGTGGACACTATGATGCTACCCTTGAAAGAGAAGGGTACATACAATATGAATTTGTTAAAAGGGAACTGCCGCATCTGATAAAGATATCCGATCTGGTTGTCGGTCGCAGTGGGTCGAATGCAATATATGAATTCCTTCTCAATGAAAAACCAATGATCCTCATCCCTCTGCCATTAAGCCAGAGCAGGGGAGACCAAGTAGAAAATGCAGAATACTTTAAAGAAAAAGGCTATGCGGAAGTAATTCAGGAAGACGAATTGAATCTGGATAAGTTTAATCAAAGTACTGCCAGGATAAAAAACAACAGGAGTGAAATCATCGCAAGAATGAAAGGCTTTGATGGAGGGTTCAAACCGGAACATCTTGTCGACCGACTGCTCAACAAGGAGGTAAACTAGTGAATCGTGCAAAAAAACTATCGTTATTTCTTGTATTTACGCTAATTTTTGGCGTGATTGCCTACTTTCATGAGTCAAGAGTGGGAAAATGGATCGATACCGAAGTTTATGAATTCATTTACGCTTCAGAAAGTTTCATAACTACGGCTCTGATGCTCGGTTTTACACAAGTCGGCGAAGTATTATCAATGGTAATTCTCTCTCTGATTATGATAACTATCTTAATGTTGTACAAACTAAAATTCCATACACTTTTCTTTATTGTTGCCATGCTGGCAAGCAGCATTCTGATTCCTGTCACTAAAAATTCTTTTGACAGGGAACGCCCGTCATTATTAAGGCTGATTGATATAACCGGCTTCAGCTTTCCCAGCGGTCATGCGATGGGCTCCTCAATATTCTTTGGTTCACTGATGGTCATCATTAAAAACAGTGGACTCCGGAGCAAGGGGTTACTGTATGCGCTATGTGGTTTCTTCATCTTGATGATATCCTCATCAAGAGTGTATCTGGGAGTGCACTATCCAACAGATGTTATTGCAGGAATCGTTGCAGGAACAATGGTTGTGCTTGCCACTACGATAATATTCCATAAAAAGCTTGACTTTGGAAGAATAACTGGATAGAATGTAATTGAAAATGATTATCAATGAGAATGAATAAGCCCCCCTTATTTAAAGATCATTTTCAAACCAGAGGAATATATCCAACACACATATGACAGCGCCCAAAACTGGGTGCTGTTTTTTTGTTGATGGTGGGTATATGTAAAAGAGGTTCCATATAATGGTGGTGTATACTACATATAATTTTTCCATATAACATTTAAAATGATATGATATGAAAAACAGAAGATAGGAAGATGTAAATGAAACAGATTTTAATCGTAGAGGATGAAATTAATCTCGCGCGATTTATAGAGTTGGAACTTGTACATGAGGGGTATACGGTGACGCTTTCAGATAATGGTACGGATGGCCTTGAAAAAGCCCTGGATAATGATTATGAATGCATACTGCTCGATTTGATGCTTCCTGAACTGAACGGACTTGAAGTATGCAGAAGAATACGGAAAGTTAAAGATGTTCCTATTATTATCATTACCGCAAAAGGAGAGACATATGATAAAGTCGTCGGACTGGATTACGGTGCAGACGATTACATCGTGAAACCTTTCGAAATAGAAGAACTGCTGGCCAGAATCCGTGTTATCATGAGGCGCTCGGCAAATTCAGAAGAAAAACAAGAAGTTTTGGAACTCTACGGAATTTCAATCGATACATCTGCTTACAGAGTCACCATCGACGGACAGGATGTCGAACTCACTAAAACTGAGTATGAACTTCTTTATCTTCTGGTTAAAAATGCAGGTATCGTCCTGCAGAGAGAAACGATACTTGACCATGTTTGGGGATATGAGAGTGAAGTCGAAACAAATGTTGTCGATGTTTACATCAGATATCTCCGTAATAAATTAAAACCTTTTGATAAACATAAATATATCGAGACTGTCCGAGGGGTGGGATACGTGATTCGTTCATGAACAGAAATTCATTAAAATATAGATGGCTGAAACTATCGACACTGATTATCACGATCACTTATCTGATATTTAGCTCATTACTCATTTATTTTACAAGCGTGTATTTAAAAGATCAGGAAGACCGTTCTTTGAAGAGAAGTCTGGAGGAACTGGAATCCTTGTATGAATCACAGCCGATAAATACCATTGGGCAGAATGAAATCTATTCAAGCCTATATGACAGACAGAAAATGATTTTGTATACGAAGGGCGGAGATGTCGTCTACAGTGCGACTACTGGTGTTCCAATGGATCTGGAGAGTGAGTTTGAACCTGTCCATGAAAGGGAAATTTCTCAGATGGAAACGGATGAATCCAGTTATCTGATCGGCAGGGTAAATATCGATTCACAATACTGGAATGGTTATTTGTCGGTGATCCACCCGCTTGATTCCTACAATTCAGTAATCAGGATGATGGTGTTTATTGCAATAATCGTCGGATTTCTCTCTATACTTTTCACGTCCATAATCAGTTATTTCTTCTCTACCCAGATGGTCAAACCGATCAGAAGCATCGCCAACCAGTTAAAACGGATAGAGTCTGATGGGTTTTCGGAGCGACTGAAACTCAGGACCAACACTGAAGAAACGGATTATATGGTAGATTCATTCAACCACATGATGAATTCATTGGAGGAATCATATAATCAGCAAAAGCAGTTTGTCGAAGATGCTTCACATGAACTCAGGACCCCTCTGCAAATTATACAGGGACATCTGAAACTGATCAGCCGGTGGGGGAAACATAAACCGGAAGTACTCGATGAATCGCTTAATATTTCCATAGACGAACTGAAAAGGATAAATAAACTCGTGGAGGAATTATTACTACTCACAAAGAACGATGGTAAGACAAATGATATGAGGGATGAAATTGATATTAATGAAGAAATAAGGAGCAGAGTGAATTCCATGCAGAAAGTACATCCAGATTATACTTTTTCACTCGATTTGGAAAAAGCCCCTATCAAATTCATGATTAATTCATATCATCTGGAACAGATGCTCATCATTTTCCTCGATAATGCCATAAAATATGATACCGGAAATAAACACATCATTGTCACAACAGAGAAAAATGAAGGTTATTTCGATATCTCAATCATGGATCACGGAATAGGAATTCCAGAAGATGAAATAGAAGCGATTTTCAACAGATTCTATAGAGTGGATAAATCAAGGAGCAGGCAACAGGGCGGAAATGGCCTCGGCCTTTCAATCGCAAAAAAATTAATTGAGAACTATAAGGGAAACGTATGGTTGGAGAGCACTGAGGGTAAATTTACCAAAGTGACAATAAGATTCCCGATATAATTGACATTATTGTGAGTTTTACACTTACAATTCGCTTTAAAACAGTATGTCTTAATGCTAAAATAGTATGTGTAAAAGTTAAAAAGATTCTAAAGAGGGTGGCAAAATGCAAGAGAAAGAACTTGAGAACGCTCCGCTTCGTTTTGGAACAAATTTGGGGATGATTCTCGAGCTTCATGACATGTATCAAGAAGATCCCGACAGTGTGAGTGAGGAAATGCGCATACTGTTTGAAAACATTGGATCCGGTCAATCCGGTTCCGCTGTATCAAGTGTGGGTCAGGGCAAGGTAAAAGGATTGTTAAGATTGTTGGATAATATCAGGTTGTTCGGTCATCTGAAATCGGATATTTATCCGTTATACAGACCGGATGTCAAAAATATTCCAAGCCTTGATTTTGAAGATTATGGTGTTACTGAAGAGGATCTTAAAAAGATGCCGGCTTCTCTGGTTAGTTCGCATCTCTCAGATCGCTATGATAACGCATATGAAGCAATGACACAGCTGTATGATTTATACACTGGTCCACTTGGTTACGAATACATGCATATCAATGACACTGAAGAGCGTCAATGGCTTAAAGAAACAATCGAGCAACAGAATGATATTTCCTTAAGCGCAGATCAAAAGAAACATCTTTTTAAAACACTTGCAAAAGTTGAAGGTTTTGAAAAATACCTTCATAAAAATTTCGTTGGCGCCAAGCGTTTCTCCATCGAAGGTGTCGACAGCCTAGTTCCAATGCTTGATCACCTACTGGATTTAATGTCTGATGAAGGCATTCCGAATCTCCAAATCGGCATGGCACACAGAGGGCGTCTTAATGTATTGACACACATACTGGAAAAACCATATGAAATGATGATCAGTGAATTCATGCATACGGATCCGATGAAGTTTCTCCCTGAGGATGGTTCTCTCGAAATCACCCAAGGATGGTCACGCGATGTAAAATATCACCTTGGTGGTGCCAAAACAAGAAATGACAAAGGTTTAGAGCAGCGTATCAGCCTTGCCAACAACCCTAGTCACCTGGAAGTTGTCGGCCCTGTTGTTCTCGGTAAAACACGTGCTCAGCAGGAATCGACTGAACATTCCGGATTGCCTGAACAGAAATATAATCAAGCCCTTGCAGCAATCATTCACGGTGATGCGGCATTCCCAGGCCAGGGTATTGTATATGAGTCTTTAAACTTAGGTAAACTTGACGGTTATTCAGTTGGTGGATCATTGCATATCATTGCCAACAACCGCATTGGCTTCACTACAGAAGAGACAGATGCAAGATCTACAGTATATGCATCAGATGCAGCTCTCGGTTTTGACCTGCCAGTTCTTCATGTGAATGCAGACAAACCGGAACATGTATTGAGAGCAATAGAAATTGCCCTGACATACAGACAGAAATTCAATAAGGATATTGTCATCGACCTGATTGGCTATCGTCGATACGGCCACAACGAGATGGATGAGCCCAGCACTACCAACCCAATGCTTTACAAAGAAATCAAGGGACATGAAACAATCGATGAAATCTATGGGAATGAGCTGGTGGAACAGGAAGTCATCACAGAGGATGAGAAGAAACAAATCATCCAGGATGTGCTTGATGAAATGCGGGCAGCCCATGACAAAATAGATAAATCCGATACAAATATCGACGGTGAATTGAAAACGCCTGAAGCAGTTCTGAAAGGGCATGAAAATGCAGTTGAGAACATCACTTTGGAAAGACTCGCAGATATCAATGAGACTTTGTTCAACTATCCCGAAGATTTCACTGTCTTTAAGAAGCTTTCAAATGTCCTGGACCGCAGAAAAAAACCATTTGAAGATGAAAATGCGCTAGTTGACTGGGCACATGCGGAAGCACTCGCATTCGGTACAATCAACCAAGATGGGACACCAATCAGATTAACTGGTCAAGATTCCGAGCGGGGTACTTTCGCTCATCGTCATGTAGTGCTTCATGATCCTGAAACAGGTGAAGAATTCATACCACTTCATGAAGTGAATGATTCCAATGCAACATTTGATGTACACAATTCACCACTTTCCGAAGCTGCAGTGGTTGGCTTTGATTATGGATACAATGTTGAGAATAAAGAAGCCTTGGCTATTTGGGAAGCGCAATATGGAGACTTTTCCAACATGGCTCAGGTATTCTATGACAACTTCCTTTCTGCTGGTAATGCCAAATGGGGCGAACAGTCCGGAATGACATTATTCCTTCCTCATGGTGCAGAAGGGCAGGGGGCAGAGCACTCATCTGCACGACTGGAAAGATACCTTCAGCTTGCTGCTGAAAACAACATGACAGTGGCGAATCTTTCAAGCAGTTCCAATTACTTCCATCTTCTTAGAAGACAGGCAAAGTACCTCGGTACTGACAGTATGAAACCACTCGTTCTGATGACACCGAAGAGTCTGCTACGTAACCAGATTGTCAGTGAGCCTATCAGTGCTTTCGTAGAAGGCAGCTTCAAGGAAGTCATCATACCAGAATATAAGAAAACAAAAGTTAAGAAGGTATTGATCGCAAGTGGTAAAATGGCAATTGATCTTATTACTGAGCAGAAGGAAAAACCTGATGATTCCATCCTGATTGTCCGCCTGGAACAAATTTATCCATTCCCTTCTGAAATAATTAAGGATCTGTTTGCTGACCTTAAGAACCTGGATGAGGTAAGATTTGTTCAGGAAGAGCCGAAAAACCAGGGTGCATATCATTATGCATTGCCTTATCTTCTGGATATTATTCCAGAGAAGATAGAATTTAATTATGTAGGCAGGATCAGACGCGCTTCTACAGCTGAAGGCGATGGCGAATCCTACAAACTAATACAGCAAAATATTATTGACAACGCTCTAAAATCCTAGGAGGTAAAATAATGGCAGAAGTAAAAGTACCCGAACTGGCTGAATCCATCACAGAAGGAACAATAGCAAGCTGGTTAAAACAAAAAGGCGACACCGTTGAAAAAGGTGAAAATATCCTTGAGCTTGAAACAGATAAAGTTAACGTTGAAGTCATCAGTGAAGAGGCTGGGGTAATTACCGAACTTAAAGCTGAAGAAGGCGACACCGTTGAAGTTGGACAGGTGATTGCCATCGTTGATGAGAATGGTGAAGGCGGCGGCTCTTCAGATAGTTCATCTGAAGAAAAGCAGGAAGATAAATCTGAAGAGAAAAAAGAAGAACCATCCAAAAAACAGGATACAGATGATACAAAAGATGACGAGCGCATCGTTGCCACTCCATCAGCCAGACGCCTTGCACGTGAAAAAGGAATTGACTTAAGTGATATCAATGCTTCCGATCCACGCGGTCTTGTCAGAAGCCAGGATGTTGATAACCACTCTAAACAACCGGCTAAGAAGGAAGAAACTAAAAAAGAACAACCAAAACCACAATCTTCAGGCAGTCCGGAAAAACCAGTTAAACGTGAAAAACTATCCCGCAGAAGAAAGACTATCGCTAATCGTCTTCTGGAAGTTTCACAAAATACAGCAATGTTGACTACATTCAATGAAGTGGATATGACAAATATTATGGAGCTGAGAAAACGTAAAAAAGATCAGTTCCAGGAGCGTCACGACGGCACTCGTCTAGGATTTATGTCATTCTTCACTAAAGCAGCTGTAGCTGCACTTAGAAAGTATCCGAATGTAAATGCAGAGATTGATGGAGATGACCTTGTTCTTAAGCAATTCTTCGATATCGGTATTGCTGTTTCCACAGAAGAAGGACTCGTTGTGCCTGTTGTAAGAGATGCAGAGCGCAAAACATTCGCTGAAATCGAATCTGATATTGCCGGTCTTGCTAAAAAAGCACAGGACAAGAAACTTGGTCTGGACGACATGGCAGGAGGCTCATTCACAATCACTAATGGTGGGGTGTTTGGATCACTCATGTCCACACCTATCATCAATGGTACACAGGCTGCAATTTTAGGTATGCACACAATTCAAAAACGACCTGTTGCAGTCGATGATGATAAAATGGAAAACCGCCCAATGATGTACATTGCTCTTAGCTATGACCATCGCGTAATTGATGGTAAAGAATCAGTTGGCTTCCTTAAAACAATCAAAGACTTGATTGAAAACCCTGAAGATCTTCTACTCGAAGGTTAATCAGAAGTTATGACAGCAGGCCCCCTCATGGGAAGCCTGCTGTTTTTATGTTAAAATATATTTAAAATATGAAAGTCTGGAGAGATTTATATGCTTCATGAAACTTGGAATGACAATAACTTAAGAACAGTTAAAGCAGTACATACAAATGCTGCCAAATATAAGGTTTCCGATATGCTGACACAAGGCAAAGAATACACTGTGGTAAATGAAACTGAGGAATATATATTCGTTAAGGACAACTCCGGAAAAGTTGGCGGTTACTACAAGACTTATTTTGAAGAAGTGAAATAGTTATGTGTGCAGAGTTTTTACACAATGATGATTATATTAAACAGGATGCTGAAAACATTTTAAAACTGGGTAAAAACCTTTTATTAAAAGGGCCAACCGGTTCTGGAAAAACTCGACTTGCAGAAGATCTGGCAAATGAATTGGAGCAGGAAATTTTCAGTATCAACTGTTCAGTTGATGTCGATATTGAAGCTTTACTCGGTTTTAAAACTATTGAATACGTCGACGGCAAGCAGGAAATCATCTTCATAGATGGCCCTGTGATCCGTGCAATGAATTCTGGGGCAATTCTGTATATCGATGAGATAAATATGGCCAAACCAGAAGTACTGCCTATACTGAACGCAGCACTGGATTACAGAAGGACTCTCACCAATCCACTGACTGGTGAATCACTGACTGCTCATGAAGACTTCCGGGCCATAGCCGCAATCAATGTTGGCTATGTCGGAACCATGCCGATGAATGAAGCACTGCTTAACCGGTTCAATGTTATTGAAATCGGCTATGTGTCCAGGGAATCACTTAAATTGGTCCTCATGGATCAAAGTATTCAAAAAGATGAAAAAATCATAGATACATTGACCAGGTTCCACCAGGATCTGGTAACAATGACTGAACAGGGACAAATTTCAAGAGAACCCTCAAGTGTCAGAAGCCTGCTTGACATGGCAGATTTAAGCACGTTGATGCCATTGTCACGTGCATGCTATCGAGCGATCATAGATAAATTGGATAGTGAGCAGGAAAAAAAAGCAATATTGAATGCAGCAGAACTTCATTTTGGAATGTGATTATTATGGGTTACTCTTTTATAAAATTTAATGATGAAATTATCAATTCAGAAGTTATGATGGAACTTACAGATCTGACACGTCTATTATTCAAAGATAAGGACGTGTCTGTTTCTGTCCGCAAATTCAGTTATTTCAACCCTTCGGTCAATACGATGTATGTCAGTACATTTTGGAAACACAGATATGATATTTCAGAACTGGAAGGTTTCAGGCATGATATACTCACAAGATTCCCATCAGGAACACTATTTGATTATGATGAATTTGAAAATGTAAAAGACCGGGATATTCTATTTCAGCAGATCTTTTTAACATTGGAATATTACCGTAACAGAACAGAGGCAATCAGACTAAGACCGTTCATAGAACACATGCTTGAATCCGGTGACACCATTTTGATGGAAGAATATAAAAAAACTGCTAAAAATGAGTCTGAATCCCTTTTGAAATCTTTGAATAGGGCTGTTTTAAAAAAAGAAGCTGTTTTTCGATTCAATAATTTTTCAAATAACATCATCAGTCGAAGTACTAAACAATCCGTTGATATAACGGAAAAAATAATCAAGCAAGCTTCGTTACAAGACAGACTCTCTAGTTATCATCAAATTCATGATATGCCGTTTAATGATATCAGTGCTTATAATCACACAACACCGTTCAGGAAAGATAGTGCAGAGCTGAATTCTGAAGACGATGAAAATGATATCTCTCATGATACAGGCAGGGTGGATACCAAGACAGATCGTGATGCAGATGAAGGCAGTATGCTCGGGGAGACAGAGGATAATGCAGCCAAAAAGAGCAGACATAATACTGAAAATAATTATGAGGATCATGTAGAGGATTTCCATGAAGGCTTCGGTCATAATCGTGGTGATAATAGTATGATTGATAAGAATGCTACGAACACCAACGCGGAACTTATCATAAAAAAACCGAAAATTAAAATGATGAACTACGGCAAATATAGAAAAAAATATGATTACTATAATGATCTTGCGCAGCAGATTGTCGGGGATATATCAAAAATACTGAATTTTAAAATGAACGAGTTTCAAACAAACAGGAGCTCAGGAAAGCTAATGAAAAATCCAACGGGTCCAATCATCAGTGGCAGCCACAAAATATTTACTAAAAAAGTAGCAGAATCAAAAGAGATAGATGCTGCATTTTCCATAGTTCTTGATCAATCCTATTCTATGACAGAACATCTGAACGAGTGTATAAATGGGATTATCATCATTAATAACATCTTGAAATCTTTAAATATTCCACAGCGTATTATTTCTCATCATGAAGATTCATTTGAAATAATGGCCGACCACTATCCAAATTATTTGTACGAGCATCTTGATTTCGACAAGTCCAAATATTATTATCCAATCTCACTGTTAGACATAGAGGCTTCAGGTGACAACAGGGATGGCTTCATTTTCAGAAATGAAATTGATATGTTACGCCAACGTATCGAAAAAGATAAATTCATGATCATATTTTCGGATGGGCTGCCTAGTGCTGAGCAGTATAACCAAAGTGGAATCATAGATACACATGAAGCAATTAATGAAGCCAAAAAAAATCACATCCGTGTTATCAATATTTTCATAGATGTGGAAAATGATGAAAACACACGTGATGCTATCAAAAATATATATGGACACAATACAGTTATAGTTGAAAAGCCGGAAGAAATCGCTTTAACTTTACCAAATATAATTGAGCGTATTATTAAGTCATTAATCATTTAAATTTATGTTTATTCAATATACTGATAATTAAAAATTTTATAGACTTTAAAGTATTTATAATGTAAACTAATGGTTATCTATCATCAAATATTAGGAGGTCACATGATGAGTACTAAAAATAGTTTCATCGTCGGTTTCATGCTTTTTGCCATGTTTTTTGGTGCAGGAAACCTTATTTTTCCGCCAGGACTCGGATTCGTTAGCGGAGAACATTTTTGGCTGGCAATCGCTGGGTTTGTCCTTACGGGTGTAGGACTGCCACTGATTGGTGTCATTGCGGGTTCAATTTCCAAAGGCGGGTATGTTGAATCATTAAAAGTTGTTCATCCCATTTTTGCAATCCTTTTTATGGTTGCTATATATTTAACAATTGGTCCATTTTTCGCCATTCCGAGAACAGCAACTACCAGTTATGAAATGTCTGTACTTCCATTTATGGAAAACGCAGGATCTTTAAGTCTTTTTATTTTCAGTGCTCTTTTCTTTATAGTTGTATTCCTACTAAGTTACAAAGCGGAATCTATAACAAACAGTATAGGAAAAATTCTTACACCTATTCTTTTAATCACGATTGTTGCACTTATCATTCGTGTAATAACATTATACTTAGGTAAAGATTCCGCACCAGTAGGCGAAAACTTCAACGTGAATTCACCATTTTCTGTTGGCTTCACAGAAGGTTATCTGACAATGGATGCCATCGCTGCTATCGCATTCTCGGTAATCGTACTCAATGCCATCAGGGACATGGGTGTTACAAGCAGAAAAGATTTATTGATTGGTACTATTAAATCAGCTTCTATTGCCGCATTTCTTCTTGGCATCATATATATTTCACTAGGCTGGATCGGTAATAAAGTCGATCTGACACCTGCAGATATCGGTGATCAGAATGCAGGAACATTCATTCTTACATTTGTATCTGACGTTGCATATGGCCAGTTTGGTATGATTCTGTTAGCTGCGATAGTGCTTCTTGCATGTTTGACGACGGCTACAGGACTTATTGTCGCAGTAAGTGAGTATTTCAATAAAATCTTACCGAAAATTTCTTATGAAATTTTCGTTGTAATCTTTACTGTGTTATCTTTCATCCTTGCAAACCAAGGTCTGGAGCAGGTTATTCAAACAAGCGTTCCAGTGCTTTCTATCATCTATCCTATTGCAATTACATCTGTAATATTATTGTTTGTAACTTACTTCATATCTTCACCACGGCTCAGTTTCCAACTGCCGGTGGCACTTGTTATTGTAGTAAGTATACTTGGGGTAGTACACAGAAATGGATGGCTGGAAATGTCATGGATTGAAAACCTTCCATTCTTTGCCAGTTCATTTGAATGGGTACCATTCTTGATAATCGGTTATATCGCTGGTTATCTGATTGGACTTAAAAAAGAGAAGATTCAATACACATAATACAAAAAAGCAGTTCGGTTAACCGAACTGCTTTTTTGTACCCTTATTAATAACGATGATCTTCCTTTAGCTGGAGTAGTCTTGATTTCAGGTCCTCTTCCATCTGTACCAGTTCCTTTTCTGCCACATGGCGTTTCTGAGAACCTTCCTGTTGGATTCTCAAAGTTTCTTCAATCGTTGTTACTAGATTTTCCTGTGTGGTCTTCAATGTTTCAATATCAACAATACCCCGTTCATTTTCTTCAGCCGTGCGTAGTGAATTCTGTTTGAGCATTTCAGAGTTTTTAGTAAGCAGCTCATTCGTAGTATTTGTCACAGCGCGCTGAGCCTGAGATGCTGATTCCTGTCGGAGTAGGGTAAGCGCAATGGCCATCTGATTTTTCCATAAAGGGATACTCGTCAGGATTGAGCTTTGTATCTTCTCTGCCAATGTCTGGTTGATATTTTGTATCATGCGTATTTGAGGAGCCGATTGGAGTGTGATCTGCCTTGAAAGCTTGAGGTCATGAACGCGTTTCTCCAGACGGTTAATATATTGCATCATGTCATTTACATCTTGCACCTGCATCTGATTACTTGAAGCATCAGCTTTCTTTTTGAGCTCCGGCAATACTTCATTATTCAATTCTTCCTTTTTCAATTCAGCTGCCGCAATATAAATATTGATTGCATCAAAGTAGTCTTTGTTTTGGTCATATAATTTATCCAGCAGATGAACATCTTTTGTAAGTACTTCTTTGGCATGCTCAAGCTGGATACTGATACGGTCGACTTGCGAGGCTACACTCTGATGTTTGGAAATAATTTCATTCACTGACTTTTTAACACGTCTGAATAGCCGGCTAAAGACATTTTTCTTCTGACTGGACAGTTCATCAGGATCGATTTCTTTAAGTTTCTTCATGAGATCTTCCAACGTATCACCGATAGGGCCCACATCTTTGGATTGAACCTCATTCAGCATCTGATGAGAAAACTTGGACAGTGCCTGTTGTGCGTTCGATCCATACTGGATGAGTGCATCATTGTTGAGAGGCTCTATTTTTTCTTTGATTTCATTGATTTTTTTAAGATCTTCTTCATTGAAACGCTCTTTATAAGTCGTCAATGCTTCTGTCATCTGATTCGGATTCACTTCTGTATTGTTTTCCTGCTGGAGCTCCAGCTCCGAATCTATCTGTTCTTCCTCCCCAATGTTCATAGGGGCAAAAGGATCATTTAAAAGCTCTTCCTTCAACTTATTATTTTCTTCCTTCATGTTCCTCACCTCTGTCAGCTTTTACTGGTTCTTTCTGTTTCTTATTCAAGTTCACTTTTTTCTTATCCAGTTTGTTATTAAGCTTCAATGGACCCTCGGATCGTTTCCGATTCAACTTGATGACTTCTTTTTCAACGTCTAATGAATGATAAGTGCTTCTGTTCATTGCGGAAAGATTTGATTGCAATGTACGTTTCAGCTCTAAAAGTGAAATTCTTGTTTCATGCAGTTTTACTTTCTCTTCTTTGGTTTTCCCCGGCATCTTGTAAAGGAATAAATATTGTTCTATCGTATTCACTGCCGAGTCAAGATTTGAGTGGAAAAATTGCTGAACATTAAAAAACAACTTTGGATTGTCTTCAACAGAACTGTAGATTGTGCGTATTATTCTGTTGATGTCATATATGAGTTTTGCATCTTTTAAAGTTCTCACATTTTTATAAGTCTTTCTCAGACGTCTGATTTTCTCCCTTGCTTCAGCAAGCTGGGTCCTTACATATTTATATTCACTCTTAGTTATCCCTATTTTTTCTAACTGAGACTTCATGCTGTATAATTGTGATGGAAAATATGCGGCAAAAAATCCACCCGCTGCGATTAACATATCGTAGACAAGATGGATGTCGAATGCAATCATAGATGCCAGTCCCGCAACAATGGCAGCGGGTATGGATACCATTGTTGCAAACCAGTGGGATATATTATATTTCATGTCAATATTACACCTTCAGTCAGTACTATTTTGTCACAAATCTCTTATAGCTTTCATCCAACTCCACAGACTTGATGGAGTAGTCATCTACTTTTGAAGAAGGGGAGGCGCCTTCGACCACTCTTTTCGTAAATGCTTCCAGAGCACCTTCATCGCCGGTTGCCACTATTTCAACATAGTCTTGAACATTTTTTGCATATCCAGTAATTCCAATTTCGTCAGCTATCATTTTGGTAGAAAACCTAAAGCCGACTCCCTGTACATGACCAATGACAATAATCAACCTAGTTTCCATATTTTGCACCTCTTTATATAACATTATAAGTTTTTTGGCTTGATAATGCTAATTATACGCGTATATAATACATATATTATCAAAAGCGAATGGAGTTTTTTAAAATGTTTCATATCGTGATATTGAAGGCCGATTATGAGGGCTGGTGGCTTTTTGAAGACTGGCATCAGAAGATTGTAAAAAAATATACATTCGATGCCGAAATTGAAATGAGACAGCAATATGAAAAATTATTGAATGATATGAAAAACAATTACCATAGCTTCAAAGTAGGGAAGTATGATATGCATGCTTTCTTCAATGTATGTGATCTTGAATACTGTGATGATTGTGAAGAGGACATTCAAATTTATTATACTCCGATTATGATGGAAGACGGCGAAGTGTATACCTCAAAAAATTAAAGACCTGAAAGAAATCCTTTGAATATTGGTTTGCAATATTCTGATTCATAGCGTATAATTGGTAATGCAATAGGCATTAATTATAAAGCTAAGACGTATTAAATTTTAATACAATGGTCTTCTCTGAATAATTTGCATATTGAATATCGTCTTTGGAGGATTTAATTAATGAAACAAGGTACAGTAAAATGGTTCAACGCAGAAAAAGGTTTCGGCTTCATCGAAATTGAAGGCGAAAACGACGTATTCGTTCACTTCTCAGCTATCAACCAAGAGGGCTACAAATCCCTTGAAGAAGGTCAATCAGTTGAATTTGAAGTAGTTGAAGGCGATCGCGGCCCACAAGCTGCAAACGTTGTTAAACTCTAATATAAATCATTTAAATGTAAATTGATTTGTATCATCAGAAGCCCCCGGACAAAATGTCCGGGGGCTTCTTCGTTTTAATTCTCTGTTAGAAAATATCATTTTCTATAAGTTGTTCGAGGCTTTGCCTTTTTATCACAGTTCTTACTTCAGCATCATTCACAAAAACAACTTCAGGTTTTCTCATCTGATTATAGTTAGATGCCATGGAATAGTGATAGGCACCAGTAGTTTTAACAGCAAGATAATCTCCACGGTTCACATTACTCGGAATATTTAGGTTTCTGCCAATGACATCACCTGATTCACATAGCTTTCCAACTACATGGGCATCCATTGTTTCAACATCCGTTTTATTGACCGGAACGACCTCATATTCTGCATCATATAGGGGTGTTCTCAAATGATCGCTCATTCCACCATCAATAGAAACATATTTGGAAAGGCCGGGAATATCTTTGATCACTCCAACTTCATATATGGTAGTACCTGCTTCAGCAACAATCGATCTCCCGGGTTCTATCATTACATGCGGCAGTGTCATGTCATATGCATCTGATAAAGACTTGAGTGTATCCATAATCTTTTCAAATGCAGATTCAATTGGAAAACGTGTGTCACTCTCAACATACCTCACACCATAACCTCCACCCATGTTCAATACTTCTATATCAATAGCTGAAGCATGCAGCCATTGATATACAGCTTCAAGTGAGTTGATGAATGGGGATTCTGTATCAAGCTGGCTTCCGAGATGATAATGGATGCCCTTAAAGTTTAAATGTCGACTCTCTCTGATCGCTTTGATGGCTCTCAGTGCAGAGCCATTATGTATGGAAAGACCAAACTTACTGTCTTCCTGTCCAGTCTGGATGAATTCATGTGTATCCACATCCACACCAGGATTGATGCGGAGTAATACATCAATACTGTCGGTGGCGATATTATCAATCAATTCCACTTCGTCCAATGCATCAACCACAATCAAACCTATACCTGATTCGAGTGCATATGCCACTTCTTCAGCGGTTTTATTGTTACCATGGAAATGGATGTCTTCCGCTTTGAATCCTGCCTTCAGCGCTGTGTACAACTCACCTTGAGAAACAACATCGAGCTTCATATTCTCCTCATGCAGGAGTTTTACCATTTGTACTGATGTAAAAGCCTTGGAAGCATAGGAAATGGAGTAATCCATTCCTGCCTTCTTCAACACACCATGATACTTTCTGCATTGATTCCTTATCATATTTTCATCATATATGAACAGGGGAGTACCATGATTTTCCACAATGCTGTTTATTCCATGCCCATTTACTGACAATTCATTATTGATGTATTCCAGAGTCATTTAAAATCACCTTTTTCAAAGATTGATAATTCAGAGCGCCCAGCTGTTCAGAGTTTGCACCGACACCATCGGCCGTGAATTCATCGATTCTCATTACATTACTATACAGTACTACTTCATCTCCGATTGATACCTTATCATCAATTTCTACAATCATATGGCTCATCATGAGTGATTTTATCGGATATCGTCTATTGTTGATCAGACAATCGAAATCAGCACGTTTCCTTAGAATGCCATCCCCATAGCCAATATCCACTACAGCAATTTTTGAGTCACGGCCTGGTTCATAAGAGCCTCCATATCCGCACTTCTGATCTGATCTAATGTTCCTGACCTGTACTATTCCAGCTTTCAGTTCGAGGCTTTGTATATAATCATCTTCAGAAAGCTCGTAGTAGGGGCGTGAGCCGTATAAACTAATGCCCAGCCTCAGATGTGTATGACCATCAAACAGACCATCACGGGCAAAGCTTGCACTGTTCTGTGCATGGACGATTTCAAAAGTATGCCCCGCTTCCTCCAATGTATTTATCAGTTCCAGCCACATTTTTCGCTCAATCTCATACTCATCCATATCCAGTTCATCTGCATACCCGAAATGAGTCCATATCCCTGTAATATTCATCCGTTTTCCGGCGTCCAGGGATCTTTGATGTTCTATCACTTCCATCATTTCTGAGGAATCTTCAAACCCTGAGCGATTGAAAAGACCTGCAAATTCCAAATGAACGTTAACACCGCTCAGTTCATCCTGATACTTATAATAATATTCGAGCGAGGGCAGGGTGATGTGAAGACCATATTCATATACTGTTTTAAAATCACGTACGGGATTCATCATGAAAATCAATGCATCTGATGAATATGACCTGATTCGTCCTGCCTCATCCAAAGAAGTAGTGGCGAATGAGTGGATACCCGCTTCCAGAAATGCTTTGACTGCAAACTCAAGTCCATAGTTATACGCATTGTTTTTAACTACAGCTATAATGTCCTTCCCGCCTGCAGAATTTTTAGCTGTTTCTATAAATTGTTTTCTGTCGATTGTAAGTATTCCACCCATTGGATGCACTTCCTTTATAAAGTCTTTAATATTGCTTCGTAGTAGTCTGCAACATCAAGAAGCACCGATTCATCAAAATTGAAAGTTGAAGTATGCAGACTGCTTATATAGCCTTTTTCTACATTTCTGGTGCCGAAAAATACAAAATATGATGGCGCGAGCTTTTGATAAAAACTGAAATCCTCCCCGAAGAGATAAGGCTTATCTTTATCGATCACATCTAAATGCAGGTGACTCAATGATACGTCTACTGTCTCCCGTAAAATTTCATCATTTGTGACCGGCGGATAACCTTCGTTGAAAGTTATCTGAACATCTGCACCGAAAAGTGTTTTCGCAGTTTCGGCCAATACGTGAAGGCGAGATTTTATAACATTCAGATCTTCCGGCACGTAAGTTCTTATCGTACCCTCGAGATATCCCCGGCTTGCTACGGTATTGATGGCTTCTCCAGCATTCATGTTACCAATATGAATGATATTCCGATTAAGCCCATCCAAATGGAAATGCTGAAGCTGAGAAATCTGAGTTGCAAGATGCATCAGTACCTCGATGGCAGAGATACCCTGATGCTTTGAAGCGACATGGCTTGATTCACCATTTATAAAGAACCGGTATTCTGTGGCACTTGCTGTAATTGCACCGTCCCTCAAAATGACTTTTCCTTCATCTTCATCGGGCATAAGGTGGATACCGAACACTGATTCTATTTTCTGATATGGCCTCCACGCTTCCAGCAGTTGATTTGCTCCGGCTGCCGTTTCTTCTGAAGGCTGAAATATGAAATAGATATTATGTTTGAGTTGATTGGCTTCTTTGAGTGCAACGCACCGTTTAATAAACAGCATCAATGCAGTGGTGTGTCCGTCGTGGCCGCACGCATGCATTTTATTGTCATTGCCGCTCCTGAATTCAATATCATTTTCCTCATGAATCGGCAGAGCATCTATATCCGCC
Source organism: uncultured Staphylococcaceae bacterium (assembly GCA_964437955.1). Classification (GTDB taxonomy): domain Bacteria; phylum Bacillota; class Bacilli; order Staphylococcales; family Salinicoccaceae; genus Salinicoccus. The sequence goes on along the minus strand of CAYTIR010000022.1, from coordinate 4,905 downwards.
CTGAATGCATAGGTCCTGCTTGAATTTCCCTCCAAATATGCAACGACCCCTGTATCCAGGGGGCGTTCATAAGACATATTCAGTTCATCAAGAAAGCCGATGATACATTCAGTCGTCTCCACTTCTTCCATGCTGGTCTCAGGAATCTGATGCAGTTTCCTCCTATAATGGACCGCAAACTCCAAATCAGTCATTTAATTTCCTCAATGCTGAAACAATTTCACGTTTGGAGCTGTCCACATCAGATGATTGTTTGATTACTTTAGCCGGAGTACCTGCTACAACTGCACCGGCCGGCACATCATCTGTAACAATTGCACCGGCGGCGACAATTGCACCGGCTCCGACCCTGACACCTTCGAGAATTACTGCATTCGCTCCAATCAATACATCGTCTTCAATTACTACAGGCGATGCACTCGGTGGTTCTATGACACCTGCAAGGACTGCACCTGCACCCACATGAACATTCTTTCCCGTCGTGGCCCGGCCACCCAGAGAAGCGTTCATATCAACCATCGTTCCTTCTCCTACGATTGCACCAATATTAATCGTTGCGCCCATCATGACGACAGCTCCATCTTCAATCACTGCATTTTCACGAATAAAAGCCCCTGGTTCAATACGTGCATTGGTTGCGGAAAGATCTTTCAATGGAATTGCCGAATTTCTTCTGTCCATTTCAATCTCTATATCTTCAATAATGCTCTCATTCTGATCCTGGAATGCCTTCCAGTCATCATAATCAGCAAAAATCGTTTTAGAATGATCGCTGCCGAACACCTTTAGTGTATCGGGGAAAGTAACACCTTCAAAATTACCATTAACGTATACTTTTACTGGTGTCACCTTATTTGCATTACTGATATATTGAATGATTTCTTCTGCTGTAAAATTTTCCATTGCTTTATCTCTCCTTGAATAAGTTGTTATAGTCATAAAATCCATTTTCGCGCTTTACGAGTTCATTTGCTGCTTTCAAAGCACCATTTGCAAAGATTTCTTTCGATTGTGCCTGGTGTCTGATTTCAATCACTTCATCATCTTTAGCGAAAATTACGTCATGTGTCCCTACGATAGAGCCGCCTCTGATTGCACTGACGCCAATTTCCTCAGCTTTTCTCTTCGCATGTATATTGGATCTGTCATACACCGGATAACTGCCTTCTCTGTGATCAAGTGCAGTATCCAAAAGTTTCACCAGTGTTCCACTCGGGGCATCCACTTTTTTGTTGTGGTGACGTTCAATCATCTCCAGATCGAATTCATCAAGCATGGAAAGTGCTTTTTTGAGCACTTCATTCATGACATGGACTCCGTAACTCATATTTGCGCTGAAGAACACTGGAATATTCCCGCTTTTCTCCTTTAGCTCATTAACGATTGTCTCTTTCTCACCTGTAGTCGCAATGACAAGCGGGGTCTTCACCTCATCTGCAAGTAGTGGCAGGAGGAGCTCGGGATGAGAAAAATCAATTGCAACATCTGCATCTGCATCATCAATCGATTCAAATACAGGGTAGGGGACATCCTTGTTGCCATCTCTCAGTATAATCCCTGCTATCTCATGACCCTCGTCTTCTGCAAGTCGTGCTGTAATTTGATTCATTGCACCGTATCCGATCAGAAGTATCCTCATACGAGGGAGCCCTCCTTGAATTGTTTCAATGTAGCCAAAACATCTGCAAGATTATCACCTTCCAGTGGAATCAGAGGTAATCTCAGTTCATTGTTGCCGAAACCAAGCTCACTGGTCATCGCTTTAACTGGAATCGGATTGACATCAACCTGTACCGCTTCTATCATCGGCATGATGCAATCGAATTTTTCCTGTGCAGATTGATCCGCGTTCTGTATCCTTTCATATACATCCTGAAGTTCAGCCGGGATAATATTGCCTACAACTGAAATCAGTCCTTTGCCACCCATTTTGACGAAGTCATGCATGTTATCATCATTGCCGCTGTACAAAACGAAGTTTTGATTTTCTGTTAGCGCAAGTACTTCTTTTGTATATTCAAAGTCACCAACAGCATCTTTAAGTGCAACGATATTTTTATGCCTGCTAAGTTCCTGGACTGTTTGCGGTTCGATTGTCATTCCCGTTCTGCCCGGCACATTGTACAACACTGCCGGTAGCCCTGTACTGTCAGCAATCGCATTAAAGTGGCGGATGAGTCCGCGTTGATTACTCTTGTTGTAATAGGGCGTGATGAGCATGATTGCATCAGCCCCGATGGTTTCTGCATATTTTGAAAGTTCAATGGAAGCACTTGTCGAGTTTGTACCTGTGCCCGCGATTACAGGGACCCGGCCATTTACGGTTTCGACACCCACACGCAACATTTCACGTATTTCTTCAGCCCTCAAAGTAGGAGACTCACCAGTCGTTCCATTGATGATGAGAGCCTGGGCATTATTTTTAATCAAATACTCGATATGATTCCTGAATGCTTCGTAATCTATGACATCATTTCTGAACGGCGTAGTCATTGCAACTCCAATGCCTTCGAAAATTGTAGTATTCATAATCAACTACTCCCTTTCCATCATTTTTTTGAGAATTTGAACTGAGTTCTGCGCTGCACCTTTTAGTATATTATCTGCTGCACACCATACATGGAATGTGTTTTCCATTGAATCATCTTTTCTTATGCGCCCAACAAAGACTTCAGGTTTACCTGTCGCTTCCAGTGGAGTAGGGTATTCGTTGTTTTCAGGATTATCAACCAGCTTAATGTGAGGGATATTTTCAAATGCCTTTCTCACTTCTTCTTCCGTTGCCTTTTTGTCCAGTGTGACATTAATCTGTACACTGTGTGAATTCGAGACCGGGACCCTTACACATGTTGCCGACACCGGCAGCTCCGGCAGATCAAGAATCTTCTGAGTTTCATCAATCATCTTCTGCTCTTCTTTCGTATATCCATTTTCCAAAAATACATCTATATGCGGAAGTACATTATCATGGATAGGGTGAGGGTAGGTTGTAGGTTCATTTCCTTTCGCTCCCTCTTCCAGGTCTCTGAGGCCACCTGCGCCAGAACCCGAAACCGCCTGATAAGTTGTGTAATTCACACGTTTCAGACCAAACTCATCAGCGAGGGGCTTAAGAACAACTACCGACTGTATCGTTGAACAGTTGGGGTTGGCGATGATCTTTCTGTTAAGTTTCGGTTCATTGATTTCCGGGACAATAAGATCAATGCCTTTGTGCATCCTCCATTGGCTTGAATTATCTATCACAATAGCACCATTCTCTTCGAATAATGGGGCGTACTGTTTACTCGTAGAACCACCAGCGCTCATTACTACGTAATCAAAATTCTGTTTTGGAGTTTCTTCAGTGAGTTCTTCAACTGTGAGCTCCTGGCCGCGTACCTGAAGCTTTTTACCAGCAGAACGTGCAGATGAGAGCAGTGTGATTTCATCTGCCTGAATATCATACTGTTCAAACATCTCTATCATTTTAGTTCCAACGACACCTGTTGCTCCGATAATTGCTACTTTAACCATTTACTTTCTCCTCCTGAATTATAGATCAAATGCAGCCGCAAGTGACTCCACTGCATATTTTCCGTTATTTTTATCTACTACATATGAAATGCTGATTTCTGAAGTTGTGGTCTGATAGAAAGTGATGCCTGATTCATTGAGTGCCATAAATGCCCTTGATGCCACACCCGACATATCTCTCATACCTGAACCAATGATTGAAACCTTGGCGAAATCTGTTTCCCGGGTCAGTACCATATCAGGGTGTAACAACCTGATTTGAGCCAGTATCTGATCCAATATTCCTGCTTCTGTATCCTTGACTGTGAAAGAGAGCTGGAATCCTTCATTGCCCGCTACCTGTGAAATCATATCCACATTGATACCTTCTTCGTCAAACTTTTTGAATAGATCAAAGATCAGTGTGGATTCAGCATGCGGTTCAAAGATGGTTGCATGGATGATTTCTTCATCCAGTGCGGCGCCGATTACCGCCTTTCTTTCAAGTACTTCAGTTTCCTGCATAACCCATGTTCCTTTCTCATCGGATAATGTTTTGCCCAGATATAACGGGATGGCGTGGTTCTTTGCAATCTCAATGCTTCTGGTTTCAAGAACCCCGGCCCCGAGAGCACTCATTTCCATCATCTCATCATATGAAATACCGTAAATCCGTTTTGCCTCCTTATAGACTCTGGGATCCGTCGAATAAATACCATCGACATCCGTATAGATTTCACAGGGCATCCCGCAGCTGGCTGCGATCGCGACTGCGGTCGTATCAGATCCCCCGCGTCCAAGGGTAGTGATTTCATTCTGTTCGTTCACTCCCTGGAAGCCTGCCACAACCAGTACATCATTGTCTTCCAGAGCTGCCAGCAGACAACCCCGGTCGACGTCAGCAATTCTGCTTCTCATATGAGTACCGAATGTTTTGATACCGGCCTGGAAACCTGTCATTGCTCTTGTCCGCACTCCTAAATCTTCCAATACAATCGAGAGGTAGGAGATGGTCTGTTGTTCTCCGGTAGTTACAAGAAGTGCAATGTGGTCATCCTTCGGGGCAGAGGAGAGCAGGTCCACATTCGACAGGAGCTCATCCGTCGTTCCTCCCATTGCACTGACGACAACGATCAGCTTCTCACCCAGAATCGTCCTGTCCTTCAATGAATGCGCAATTTCTCTAATCTTTTCAAAATCTCCAACTGAAGTACCGCCAAATTTCAAAACACTGTTTTCCATATGTCCTCCTGTCATAGAAGGCACTCACTCAATAAAAAAACAAGTCTGGCGGAATGCCAGACTTGTTCTAAATTTATCTACAAGTGATGCACTCCATTATTCAAAAAATAATGACAAACCTGTAGCTCTTAACCACCAGATCCAACGGAGCCCTGCTGCAACAAAAAA
>CAYTIR010000021.1:0-32357 GCA_964437955.1 uncultured Staphylococcaceae bacterium | reverse complement strand
ATCACTTAAAACACATGATAGAATGAGAGTAATGAAACAGAGAGGTTGAGAGTGGTATGTGGAAGTCTTCGACACCTTTATACAAACAGGTTGCGAATAAGATCAGAGAGGATATCGTCTCAAACGGCACAAAGGACGGGGAGGCCATCACGACGGAGACGATGCTGGCACAGATGTATGAAGTCAGCCGGGTCACCGTCAGGCGCGACGTCAAGCTGCTGATCGAAGAGGGGCTCGTGTACAGTGTGCATGGAAGCGGTACGTATGTCAGTGAGAAGAAGATCGAGCATGATATATACAAGCTGCAGGGGTTCACAGAAGAGATGAGTGGCCTGCACAACAATCCCTCCAACGAAATATTGGAGTTCCAGCTGAGCAAGCCTTCAGAGGAAGTGCAAGGATATTTGAAACTCGGGGATAATGACAAAGTCTATTATGTAAAAAGGCTGCGCCTTGCAGACGGCAAACCATTGATACTCGAAGAATCCTACCTGCCCTTCGATATGTTCCCGGACCTGTCCGTCAATGTAATGAAGGAATCCAAATACGAATACATCGAACAGAAGGGATTCAAAATCAGCAAGCGTCATGCCGATCTGAAACCGATCCTGCCCACAGCGGAACTGATGGAACAGCTTCATCTCGAAGAATCAGCACCGATGCTCTGTCTCGAAGCCTACTCTACCTTCGATGATGGAACAAGATTCGAATATTCTAAAGTGTACTATCACCCAGTGAAGTATACGTTTAAGTTTGTGTCGGAAAAATGATTTGACTAGTTTGGAAAAGGAGTAGCTATATGACAGCTATGTATGATTTACTCAAGGAGACTTCTTTTTACGAAGAGTTTATACAACATTATAATCTAGATAGTACTTTAATATGGATAATAATATTGATTCTTTTAATGTATTACATTTTCACTTTTCTCAATTCTATTACCAAACTATTTGCAAATGAGAAAAAAGCTAATTCTTTGACGAACATATTTATTATAATTACTTTAGTCGCTTTACTAAATATAGCTACTATTTTATTTCTATACGTTTTTATTATAGATTTCCTAAAATTATTTAATGACGGTTTGATTTTATTATCTATAGGCATATTTATTATCATTTTCGTCATACATCTATTATTAAACTTTGTGATTTATGCCGTTAATGACACTCTAATAAATAGTAACCTCAAAACAGTAAAAGAACGTAACAAAAAAATATTTAAAATGAAGCATAAAGAAACTAATAATTACTACGATATACGCTCGATTATGTATAATCATAAGAATTCTCATGCTAAAAGGTTGGAAAATAAGTATATAAGAAATTATTACAAAAAGTATTTTCACCTAAAAAAACAGTTGATGAATAATCTCAAATTGAAATTTCTTCCTATTACTAACTTTTATATTTGGAGTGTTTTGAGTCAAGTTGTCTACATCAGTTTTATTAATGGAATCATTATCCTGCAAATAAACGATGTGATTCAACAGGAGAATTATAATATTTTAGTTCTGCTTGTTTTGCTTATAATTATTCAAATCATTTTTGTTAAGCTTACTAAATTGGTTGATTAAAGCCATCTGTTGCATTGATTTGACCTCCCAGATTTATAAATTTTTCATATCATATATAAACTTGGCAACATCAAGTCATATACAGATGCCTTTAAATTCTTTCAACAGAAGAATTGATGGAACCACTACATCTGACCACCCTCTGTTATGCCTTAAAGCTTTCTCTACTTTCGATGACGAAACAAGAATCTAATACTCTAAATTGTACTATCATCCTGTGAAATATACGTTTAAATTTGTATCGGAGAAATAGGAAAGTTATTATCTATTACCCAATAAAAAATACAGCCGCTATCTTTAACTAAAATAGCAGCTGTATTTTTTATCTTAAACCTCTACCAATATAAATTTTAGTAGACCTATAAATCACTTTTACAATTTTCTATACTCCAGAATAAGCTGAAAATCCGCCATCAACAGGTACTGTGATACCAGTAACGAAACCAGATTGGTTATCGTCAAGCAGCCAAAGGACAACACCTAATAGATCTTCCGGCTCACCGAATCTTTTCATAGGCGTATGTGTGATTATTTTATCCGATCTTTCGGTCAAGGTTCCATCAGGGTTTTTTAAGAGTGAACGGTTTTGTGATGTGAGAAAGAATCCAGGCGCCACTGCATTCACTCTGATTCCTACATCTGCCAGATGTACTGCCAGCCACTTGGTTATATTATCAATACCGGATTTACCCGCACTGTAAGCAGGGACTTTTGTCATGGGTGAAGCTGCACTCATTGAGGAAAGGTTAATAATTGTACCACCGTTATCCATCATGGCTTTAGTGAAAATCTGGGATGGTATGACAGTTCCCAATAAGTTCAAATTAAGTACATGTTCAAAGCCTTCAAATGTCAGATCAAAAAAAGTCTTAAGTTCATCATTATTAATATCTTCAGGCTTTAGCGTTTCATTTGTAGTTGTACCATCAGGATGATTTCCTCCGGCCCCGTTAATCAGAATATCACAAGTCCCAAACCTATCTATCACTTCTTTTTTTGCTTCCATGACACTTTCCACTTTTAAAACATCACAGGCGACTGCTAAAGCCTCTCCACCATTGGCTGTGATTTCTTCCTCGATCTTTTTTCCATTTTCAACAGTACGGTTAAGTATTGCCACTTTAACACCTTGTCTTCCGAGTTCAATAGCAATTCTACTGCACAGAACACCACTTCCGCCTGTAATCACCGCAACTTTATCTTTTAGATTCTGATTGATAGGTATCATATACAAGTGCCCCTTTCTTCTGTTTCTCTAGTGAATCCCATAATCCCCATAAATACATTATGCCAAGTGCACGATCATAAAGACCATAACCAGGTCGGCACTCTTCTCCCCAAATATGTCTTCCATGATCAGGTCTGATATAGCCTGTATATCCTTCTTCATGGAAAGCTTGCATAATACCCGGTATATCTAATGAACCATCTGATAACAGATGTGAAGTTTCAATAAAACTACCATTATCATAATATTTTAAATTACGCACATGAGCAAAATGGATTCTATCGGAAAATTATCTGACTATGTCTACCAAATCATTTTCAGGATTTACACCAAGCGATCCGCTGCAAAACGTCAATCCGTTATTCGGACTGTCTACCAAACTTAGAATCTTACCCAGATTAGTTTTATCCGTAACAATTCTTGGCAGGTTGAATACTGAGAATGGTGGATCGTCAGGGTGTATAGCAAGCTTTATTCCCAATTCTTCCGCAACAGGTATCACTGCTTCCAGAAAATACTTTAGGTTCTCCCAAAGCATATCTGTAGTTACGTCTTTATATTGAAAGAAAAGATCCGATAGTGACTGGAGCCGTTCAGGCTCCCAGCCTGGCATGGAATACGTTGAGTCATATGAAATTGATTTCACCAGTTCCATAGGGTCAACATTTTCTATCTTTTCCATCTCGAAGAACATAGCTGTCGAGCCGTCTTCATGTTCTTTGAATAAATCAGTTCGGATCCAATCAAACACAGGAATGAAATTATAACAAATCACTTTGACACCTATCGTACTCAGCTTTTCCATAGTTTTAATATAATTTGTAATATATTCATCTCTCGTTGGCAAACCAAGCTTTATATCTTCATGGATATTGAGACTCTCAACTACATCGATATTCAACCCATATGTATCTGCACTATTCTTTACTTCTTCTATTTTTTCAAGCGGCCATTCTTCTCCGGTAGGTATATCATGAAGTGCCCATACCACGCCGCTCACTCCCGGTATCTGTTTAATATATTTTAAAGGTATTTGGTTTACTTCTTCCCCGAACCATCGAAAAACCATTTCCATATTACTGCACATCCTTTGTGGTCAAATCTATCTCTAAATACTCACATATATTATTAAAAGAAATGTTTTCAATGACTTTCCGGTCCATTCAATGTCATTTGGAATTTCTCCATTTTCAATCCAGTGACCGATAATGTTACAAAGAATTCTCCTGAAATACTCGTGACGGGTGTAGGATAAAAGACTTCTCGAATCGGTGACCATGCCTATAAATCTTGATAAGACACCTGTATTGGCAAATGCTCTCAATTGATTTTCCATGCCTTCAATATGATCATTAAACCACCAGGCGGTACCAAACTGGATTTTTCCTTGGATATCACTTTGATAATTTCCTGCCATAGACGCCACCATATAATTATCTCTGGGATTCAGGTTATATATGACTGTTTTAGGTAACTCATCCGATTTTTCTACTTCATTCAAAAAATTGGACAGATCCTCTGCATAGTTTAAGTCTTTTATGGAATCAAACCCTGTATTCGGGCCAACTTGATTCACCATCTTTTCATTTGTATTCCTCAACCCTCCGATATGCAGCTGCATTGCCCATTCGTTGTCATTTTCCACCATCACTTTGACAGTGACCGGTCATTTGTGTTTTAATGATTAAATGTGAATTATTTTTCAAATGATGGAATTTGCCTCAAATCCCCTATATGCTGCCATGCTCCAATGAATCGCCCTTTCCTCCCATCCGGGTATCAGATCTTTTTCTTATCGAGTCGGATTACTTAATTTATGGAACCAGAAAATAAAGAAATTCGGAGTTGATTGTTTGAGTTCAGGACAACAGGAATCTATCAAAATCGGTTTTGCCTATGTCGGAGTGGTGCTCGGTGCGGGCTTCTCGACGGGCCAGGAAATACTGCAGTTTTTCAGTAACTTTGGGACGATGAGCTATGCGGCGGTCCTGCTTTCCGCCCTCGTCATCATGTTTTTGGGCCGGCAGGTGGCGAAATTCGGCCATGTGCTGGATGCGGAGAGCCACCTTGAGCCGATCAAGGTGATGTTCGGGGATACGCTCGGCAGGATTGTGGACTATATACTTATTTTCTTCCTATATGGTGTGATGATCATCATGCTGGCAGGCGGCGGTTCTGCGATGGAGCAGAGTTTCGGCGTACCGGCATGGCTCGGGTCACTGATCATGATGTTTGGAGTGATGATTACACTCAACATGGGCTTCAGCAAGATTATGACGGCGCTCGGATTTGTGACGCCGTTCCTGATCATCGTCGTTGCGATCATTGCGGCGTACAGTTTCATGAACCCGAGCGTATCGTTCAGTGAAATAAATGAATATGCGGATCTGGGCAAGACACCGACCGGCATATGGTGGCTCGAGGCCATCACATACAGCGGCATCGTCATCGCGATGGCCTTCAGCATCCTTTCAATCGTCGGCGCACAGTCCACATATAAAGTCGCCCGGCGCGGCGGCATGTATGGCGGCATCATCCTGCTTGTACTGATGCTGCTGATGAATGCGGGGCTCTTATCCAAGTTCGACCAGACGAACCAGGCAGACCTGCCTACTCTCATGCTGGCACTTGAGATCCACCCGATCCTCCACTTTATACTGACGATCGTCATGCTGCTGATCATATACAATACGGCAGTCGGCATGCTGTACCCGTTCCTGAGCCGGTTCTGGGTACCGTACAGCAGCAAATACAAGATTGCGCTATTCATTGCGCTCGTAGCCGGTTATATACTCAGCCTCGTCGGTTTCGTCGACCTTGTGAACTTCGTCTACCCCCTCCTCGGATATCTCGGTATCCTGATGGGACTCATGGTAACGATCCGATGGACACTGAACAAGTTTACGATGAAGAAATTGATATAGGATTTAAGATGCCTCCACTTCAGAGAATGGTTTCTGAAGTGGAGGTTCTTCTGTGCCGTAAACGTCTCATGCTGAGTCAGAAAGCATACGGCAGGATGGGGTTTTCATTCCTTAAATTATTAGGTTTTGATAAATTCCATTCAGTTATATTAATATTCCATTTTAATTATATTACATTTATGTTACATTCGTTTTTCATGCTTCTAACTTTGTTAGTATTGTCATTGTTACAGTAATTTGAAAATTTGATAATATTACATCTAAACAAATCTGGGGGATAAACAATCTATGAAAAAATTAGTTACGGCACTCACAGCGACAGCAGCAATTTCAGCATATGGGTTATCCGATGATGCCTCTGCCAAGAGCTATACCGTCCAGCCGGGAGATTCTCTCTGGAAGATCGGCAACGACAACAATCTGACAGTGGATCAGTTGAAGCAATACAATAACCTGTCTTCAGATTTAATTTTAGTAAATCAGACACTTGAACTTGAAGAAGAAAAAGAAGCCATTACATATAAGGTCAAAACTGGTGACACTTTGTGGGGCATTTCTTTGAGACACAACGTTTCCGTTGATGAATTGAAGGAATGGAATAATCTGAATTCCGACCTCATCCTTGTAAACCAGGAAATTACGATTGGTAAAGAGTCGGAAAAGGCACCACAAGTACCGGTAGTAGAAACGCCTGCACAGTCCCTTGAGCCTGCAGCGGAAGTTGAAGAAGAGCCAGCGGCAGAAGAAGTTGCTGTTGTAGAATCTGAAACGGAAGTTCAGGAGCCTGTCGAAGAAACTGTTGAAACTGAACAGCCTGAAGAAGCTGTCGAAGCTGAGCCTGAAACTGAAGAGGCGCCGGAAGTTAACACTGACGCGGATACATATACAGTGAAACCCGGTGATACGATTGGAAGCGTAGCGAGCCAGTTCGGCATGAGCTACCGCACACTGATGGAAATCAACGGTATTACGGATCACCTCATCCACCCTTCTCAGGAATTGAATGTAAATCCTGATGTGGTTGTGGAGCAGGAAGAGGCAGTAACAGAAGAAGAAAAAGCCGAAGTTGCAGCGGAAGAAGCTCGCCAGGCGGAAGAAGAAGCTGCGGAGCAACAGGCTGAAGCGGCTGAAGCCGAAGCAGTGAGAGTTGCTGCACAGGAAGAAGCAGAGCAACGTGAAGCTGAAGAACAGGCGGCGGCCGAAGAGGCTGAACGCCAGGCAGCTGAGGAAGAAGCACCAGTTGAAGAAGAAGCTACTGAAGAGGCCTCTACAGAAGAAGTTGTTGAAGAAGAAACTGTAGAAACCGAACCGGCTGTCGAGGAAAAAACGACAGAGGAAGTCACTGAAGAAGTTGAACCTGTAGAAGAAGAGACAGAAGAAGTGACTGAGGAAGTTACTGAAGAAGCAACTGAAGAGGCAACTGAAGAAGTTGAACCTGTAGAAGAGGAGACGGAAGAAGTCTCTGAGGAAGAGGCTCCAGCTGAAGAAAGCGTTGAAGAAGAAACGACAGAAGAAGCTACTGAAGAGGCAACTGAAGAAATTGAACCTGTAGAAGAGGAGACGGAAGAAGTCTCTGAAGAAGCAGCACCTCCAGTTGAAGAAGAGACAGAGGAAGCTGAAGCTCAGAAAACTGAAGAGCAAGAGGCGGCTGCGGCTGAAAAAGCGGAAGAACAGCGTAAAGCTGAAGAGGCTGAAGCACAGAGAGTTGCTGAACAGGAAGCAGCTGAACAACGTAAAGCTGAGGAAGCCGAAGCTCAGAGAATTGCTGAGCAGGAAGCAGCCGAACAGCGTGCAGCTGAAAAGGCTGAAGCACAGAGAATTGCTGAGCAGGAAGCGGCTGAACAGCGTGCAGCTGAAAAGGCGGAAGCTCAGAGAATTGCTGAGCAGGAAGCGGCTGAACAGCGTGCGGCTGAGGAAGCAGAAGCTCAGAGAATCGCGGAGCAGGAAGCGGCTGAACAGCGTGCGGCTGAGGAAGCAGAAGCTCAGAGAATCGCTGAGCAGGAAGCGGCTGAACAACGTGCAGCTGAAGAGGCAGAAGCTCAGAGAATCGCGGAACAGGAAGCGGCAGAACAACGTGCTGCTGAAGAAGCGGAAGCTCAGAGAATCGCTGAACAGAAAGCCGAAGAGCAGCGTAAAGCGGAAGAGGCGGAAGCGCAAAGAATTGCTGAGCAGGAAGCAGCAGAACAACGTGCAGCTGAGGAAGCGGAAGCGCAAAGAATTGCTGAGCAGGAAGCGGCTGAACAACGTGCTGCTGAAGAAGCGGAAGCGCAGAGAATTGCTGAGCAGGAAGCAGCAGAACAACGTGCTGCTGAAGAAGCGGAAGCACAAAGAATTGCTGAGCAGGAAGCGGCAGAGGCTGAGGAAGAAACACAGGCACCTGCACCTTCAACTGAGTCTGCTTCATACGGTACCAACTGGTACACATACGGAGACTGCACATGGTATGTCTTCGAACGCCGTAAGCAAATGGGCAAACCTGTCGGCAACTCATGGGGCAATGCTTCCAACTGGGCAAATGCAGCTAAGTCCCAAGGTCTGACAGTGAACAACTCCCCTTCCGTTGGTTCCATCGCCCAATCCAACGCGTGGACGAATGGATCATGGGGACAGGGTCATGTTGCCGTAGTTGAAAAGGTCAATCCAGACGGGTCTATCCTTGTTTCAGAAATGAACTGGGCTGGCGGCGTCGGCAATAAGACGATGAGAACAATCAGTGCATATGATGTTCCTAAACATAACTTCATCCACTAATATCAGATGAATTGAAAGAGGATCACAATCGTGATCCTCTTTTTTATTGCTTGTTATATTTTCTCCACAAAAAAACAGCAGGAATCATTTCCCTGCTGCCTCTTTGTATAAAGTAGTGACCAGTTTTTCCGTTGATCTGCCATCTGCGTATTTGTTCCATGTTTCATCGAATAGAAGGACTTTCTCAAGCCTGAATGCTTCCCGTTCGATGACATCGATCATTTCTCTGGATGAGTAGACGACAGGTCCCGGGACGAAAGTTTCATAATCGAACCAGATGCCGCGTGTCGCTTCATATTCTTCGAGGTCATACGGGTAGAAAATCATCGGTTTACCCAGTATTGCGAACTCGAACGGAATCGATGAATAATCTGTAAGCAGTATATCTGTCACAGCGAGAAGATCAAAGATGTCCTGCCCTTTGGAGACATCCGTCACAAAATCGCTGTCCCATTCGCCCTCAAATTTGACGGCGGGATGGAGCTTGAGCAACAGATGATAGTCTTCTGACAGGCTTTTCTCCAGATTTTTGATGTTCAGACGGAGATCCCGCACATGGAAGTCCCCTTCCCTGAAAGTCGGTGCATACAGAATGACCTGTTTATCTTTCAGCTGGGGCATCTCTGTATAGAGTTTATCCATCGCATATTCCATCTTTGCTTCATTGAAGAAGAAGTCTGTCCGCGGCATACCGGTCTTCAACATGTTTTCATTGCTGAGATCGAATGCATCTTCGAATATCCATCCCATATCATCGGAGCTGACCACGACTTTATGGAATTTGCTGTAGACTTCCTTGAACCGCTTCTGTGCGGATTCCGACCGGTCAGTGGTCGCCTTATCTTTGAATCCGAACAATTTGACTGCACCGTCCGCGTGCCACAGCTGTACACATGTAGTCTCTTTCTTGAACTCGCATGAAGCCAGCACAACCTGATAATTGTCGACGAATACGAATTCTGCAGTCGCCAGATGATACAGCCCCTTGATGCTGCCAAGGATATTGACGGGGATAAAACGGATGGTGTTCTTCTCATCTGCATTCCTAAATGTGTAATTACATCTGGAATCTTTCAGTAAAATAATTTTGGATGAAGTGCGTGCATGCACTTCATCCAAAACGTACTGAATATTGTCCCCAAAAGATGCAATCATCACTGTCTTTTTCTGCATCGGGAGTTTATTGAAAAGATTGAAAATCACTCCCGTGATGGCCAGATACAGATTGATTGCCGTTTCTCTAACCATGCTTCTCGGAAAGCTCTTGTTTTGTTTTTGTCGTAGATACGCCGCTGGTTCTTGCAAGATACACGACTTCACAGTATTCTTTCAGGAAGTCGAACTCGCCTTTCCAATCATCACCCATGACAAATACATCGATATTGTACTTCTGGACGTCTTTCACTTTCTGACCCCAGTTGTGTTCCGGAATGACTTCGTCGACATACTTGATCGCTTCAAGGATCATTTTTCTGTCTTCGAACGAATAGTAGGACTCTTTATGCTTAAGTTTGTTGAATTCATCAGATGATACGGCTACAATCAGATAGTCCCCGCGTGCTTTGGCACGACGCAGAATATTGATGTGTCCCATATGGAGCAGATCGAATGTGCCATAAGTGATTACTTTTCTCATTGGTTTCATTTCTCTTACATTTTTCATAATTATTCCTCCCAATATACCTTTGTTCCTTTGGTATAATGTCCATGTGGACATGGTATAATTGTAAAGATAAGGTTAATCTTTTGTAAAGATTATTAATGAGTATAACATATTTTCATTAAAAGTATAATTTTTAGGTGTGATTTTCTTGAAAAAAATTAAAAAAGCAGCGTTTTTCGTATATAAAAAACTGTTCGCACTCTGCGGCAGAACAGTAAGGAAAGACCATTCATTGATCATGTTCGAAAGTTTTCTAGGAAAACAGTACAGTGACAATCCGAGAGCATTATATGAATATATGAGTGCAAATCATCCAGAATACACATTGGTTTGGAGCACAGATAGGCATTCTACCCGTATTTTCGAAGAACATAACATCCCGTACGTAAAAAGATTCTCGCTTTCGTGGATGATCCGGATGAATAAAGCGACCCTTTGGATCACAAACAGCCGTCTGCCTCTTTGGATACCAAAACCCCATGGTACAACATATTTACAGACTTGGCACGGTACACCCCTTAAGAACTTGGGTACAGATATAGAGACGGTCCATATGCCGGGTACCGATACAGAGAGCTACCGCAAAAATTTTACGACCGAAGCGTCCAAGTGGGACTATCTCGTCTCCCCCAACCGCTATTCGACGGAAATTTTCAGGCGGGCATTCGACTATGATCAGGAAGTCCTTGAAACCGGCTATCCGCGGAACGACTTTTTATTCACAGGCAATGATGACGAAACCGAAGAGCATATCAAAGAATCTCTCGGCCTGCCGCAGGACAAGAAGATCATCCTGTACGCACCCACATGGCGGGATGACAGTTTCCATGCACGGGGCAAGTACAAGTTCGATCTGCAGTTCGATGTACAGAAAATGTACGAAGCATTATCGGACGAATACATCATCATTTTACGGATGCACTACCTCGTAAGTGAAAATCTCGACATAAAACAGTATAATGGATTTTTATATGACTTCTCGACGCACGGAGACATCCGCGATCTGTATGTGATTTCCGACATGCTCGTCACCGACTACTCATCCGTATTCTTCGATTATGCGAACCTCGGCCGTCCGATGATCTTCTACACATATGACATCGACAGCTACCGGGATAAACTCAGAGGCTTCTACTTCGATTTCGAAAGATTGGCACCGGGGCCGCTCGTAAAAACGACGGACGCACTGCTCCGTGAAATAAAAACCAGTGACCCTGGAGAGTTCAACCGGAAGTTTGATACGGCATCATTCGGGGAAAGGTTCTGCTATCTCGAAGATGGCAGGGCATCAGAACGGGTCATGGAGGATCTTGTTTGTCATATAAAAAAGAAAAATGTATAATTCAACAACGATGAATGGATTGGTTGTGAAAAGAATGAAATCCTTATGGATCGTTCTGCAGGAACAGCTGAAAAACTTCTATCTTATTAGAAGGATGTCCCTGTATGACATAAAAAGTAAAAATCAGAATAACTATTTTGGCATTGTGTGGGAAGTCCTTACACCGGTGATCACCATAATGATCTACTGGTTCGTCTTCGGGACGTTGAGACAGCGGGCACCGATTGAAATGGGCGGAACGGAAGTACCGTTCTTCTACTGGCTCGCCATCGGCTTCATCGTATGGACATTCTTCTTCCAGGGAAGCATCGAGGCATCGAAATCCATATACAAGCGTCTGAAGATGCTTTCTAAAATGAGCTTTCCGCTGAGTGCCATACCGAACATTGCGATATTTTCAAAGTTCTATACACATATCATCATGCTGGTGCTTGCATTCGTAGTATTCCAATTGGCAGGTTTCTACATCAATATATACTACTTGCAGCTCATCTACTTTGTGGTTGGTACGTATGCACTTGTGTTCTCGTTTTCTTTAATTACTTCTACGCTATCAACACTCGTCCGTGATGTGCACCTGCTCCTGAACTCACTGCTCCGGATGCTGCTTTATGTATCCGGCGTATTGTGGCCCTTGTCACTGTTATCGGATTTCCCGCTGATCTTGAAGATCATGCAGCTGAATCCACTGCTCTACCTGATTGAGGGATACCGCGCCGTATTCTTCGGCACCGAGTGGTATATGGTGACGCACTGGCAGCAGTCTCTTTACTTCTGGGGAGTCATTTTACTCATGATGCTTATCGGAGGCATGCTGCACGTGAAATTCAGACGGAATTTCATTGACTATCTATAAGAGGGGATTCGCATGACAAAAGCAATAATAGCGAAAAATGTCGCAAAAAAATATAAAGTATACGACAGTCAGAAAGAGCGTATTTTAGACCTCGTGACGCCCAGCACACACGGCAGACAATTCTATGCCCTGAACGGCGTGAATTTCGAAGCTGAAAAGGGAGATGTCGTCGGATTCATCGGAATCAACGGTTCCGGCAAATCGACCTTGTCCAGTATCCTTGCAGGCATCATTCCTGAAACCGAAGGTGACGTGCAGGTCAACGGACAGACTGCATTGATAGCGGTCGCCGCCGGACTGAACGAAGATCTTACCGGACGCGATAACATCGAACTCAAATGTCTGATGCTCGGCTTTTCAAAAGATGAGATCAAGGAACTGGAACCGGATATCATCGAGTTCTCCGAACTTGAAAACTTCATCGACATGCCGGTGAAATCCTATTCCAGCGGGATGAAATCCCGCCTTGGATTCGCCATCAGCGTCAACATCGATCCGGATGTCCTCATCATCGATGAAGCCCTGTCCGTCGGGGATAAGGCATTCGCCGAGAAAAGTCTCAAGAAGATGATGGAGTTCAAGGATCATGGCAAGACGATGATCTTCGTCAGCCACTCCGTCGGTCAGATGAAACGTTTCTGTGATAAGATCCTCTGGCTCGAATTCGGACGCGTCAAGGCCTTCGGTGAAGTGAAGGATGTCCTGCCGCTGTATGAAGGCTTCCTGACGAAATGGCGTTCCATGTCCAAATCCGAACGTAACGCCTACCGCCAGAAAGTGATGGACAAGGACCCTGCTGAAGCTGAATACAAGCAATTCGGCAATCTGATGCTGCTGGATGACGACGAGGAACTCGAACGTTCCCACGGATATACCATCCGTCCGGTCAGCCGCCTCGCCCATTTAAAAGGCGACAGCACATTCCTGTTCGAGTCACCGGACAGTGACAAAAACAAAAAGAATGCACATAAATACAAAAAAAGGGTATACTATGTCAAACGTGAAGCGACCTACCAGTTCGAAGTCTTCTACCTGCTCAGTACAAAACCGAGTGGTGAAGACGGTGTCATCGGCTGGATCCGGGCGGAAGAAACTTCATCGCACGCCCTCACGTTTGTGGATACAGATAAAAAGGAATTCATTCTGAACGATACCGGTTTCGCCGCCACCGAACCCTGGGGCGGCCCGGCTCAGTATGTACATGAAACACTTGAACATCATGCGGGCATGAAATTCCATGTCGATCAGACAGTACTTATCGGCAACAATGTCTGGTACAGAGGCCAGATCGAAGGGGAAGACAAAACTGTATGGACCCACATGGATAATGTCATCGCAGAATGAACATAAGATCTTAGAAGCAATCGGTTTTTATTATTAAAAAATTAATCAGGAAAAGATGAACGTTTAAAGTTAATTTAATCGTTTCACGAAAATGAGGTGAACGCGATGACAAGAGAATACGACAAGGTCACGATAATGGACATTGGTTTTATAAATGCGACGATGGATTCGTTTTTGGAGGAAACGGTCTATCCGTGTCTGGAAAATAGAGAGAAATGCTTTATCGTTACGGCCAACCCGGAATTCGTCATCGAGACAAGAGACCACCCCGGTTTCAAGCATGTTGTACAGTCTTCGGACTATGTGCTGGCTGACGGGGTCGGTATCATCAATGCAGCAAAAATGATGGGTGAACCCCTGCCCGAACGGCTCAGCGGCATTGATGTGATGTACAAAATGCTTGAGTACGCAGCGAAGAATGGACACCGCGTGTTCTTCCTCGGGGCAGCGGAGGATGCGAACAGAAAGGCAGTCGAAAATGCCGAGAAGAAATGGCCGGGCTTGAAGGTCGCAGGCAGGCATGATGGTTACTTCGATCCGGCGGATGAGAGCATTCCAGAGATGGTCGTGGAAAGCGAGCCGGACATCGTGTTAGTCGCACTCGGCATGCAGCGCCAGGAAGGCTGGATCCACGACAACATCGATAAATTCGACAAAGGCATCTTCATGGGTGTCGGCGGGAGTTTTGACGTCTTGAGCGGCAAATCGCAGCGCGCACCGAAGAGCTGGATCAACAATCAGCTCGAGTGGCTGTACCGGCTGATCCAGGAACCGAAACGCATCAAACGCGTGATGAAAGTATTCCAGTTCATGCTGCTGCATACACCGATCATCGGCAGCATCATGCGCATGTTCGGCTTCAGCAAGACGAATTCAAAAGGATAACAATGATAATGAGCGGCAACCTGTTAGATTGAAAGATGATCAGCAGATTGCCGCTTTTTTGTGTGGTTATTGTCCTTGCGGGACGTCGATCTCTAATCAATGTCCTGGAAGACACCTTTGCGGGACGTCGATCCCTAATCAATGTCCGGAGACACACCTTTGCGGGACATCGATCTCTAATCAATGTCCGGAGACATACCTTTGCGGGACGTCGATCCCTAATCAATGTCCTGGAACATACCTTTGCGGGACATCGATCCCTAATCAATGTCCTGAAACATACCTTTGCGGGACGTCGATTCCTAAACAATGTCCGGAGACACACCTTTGTGGGACATCGAACTCTAATCAATGTCCGGAAACATACCTTTACAGGACGTCGATCCCTAATCAATGTCTCTAATCAATAAAAGACCAGACATCATCATGCCTGATCCTCGCTTATAATATATCAATTTGCTACTTCCTACTCATTTCCTTCAGGAATTTCTCCCCTTTTTCAGAAATTGTCGTTCCTGCGCGGCCGATTCGTACATTCAACAGTTCCAGTTCGTCAAGTATCTCTATCCTGAGTCTCAGTTGCTGATCCGTCATTTTTATGTTCTCATCCAGCAACAAATTCCTGACTTTATTTCGACCGTAAGAGGCATTCTCACTCTTCCCTGCCTGGTAGATATTTAGCAACTGTATGCTTTCTGTAAGAAATCCATGTTTTTCTATTTTGCTGATAATTGCTTCAGCATCCATATCATTGCCGTCCTCAGATGCACTGTCGAATTCTTTCGGAATACCGTTAAAGAATATAGGAAGTGAGTCCATTTCTATATTCTTCTCATTTAAACATACACAATATGAGATAAGATTGTACAGTTCACGGACATTACCCGGCCAGTCATAATGCAGAAATGAGTCCATAACACTCTTAGAAAAATGCATTTCCGTCTTATTGAATTGACGTTTGAAATCATGGATTAAAACTGGAATATCTTCTTTTCTCTCAGCAATGGACGGAACACTCAAAATATAGGATGACAAATATGAATACAATTTCTGGCTCATAACTTCATTTTCATACAGTTTGCGCAGATTGTGGATTGAGGACGTAATGATTCTAACATCAGTCTTGCCTGTATTCTCATCAAACAGATTGGCAATTTTGTTTTGAAGCAGATACGGCAGGCTGTCTATATTTTTGATATAGAGGGTTCCGCTGCTTATTTCCTCCAGTATCCCTTTATTCCCCTTCTCTTTATCACCGAAAAGCTCATTTTCAATCAGACTCGGATCTTTTGATGCACCATTATATATATAAAATGGCATCTCCTTATAAGCTGAATCATTGTGAATCATCTCAGCAATCATCTGTTTACCGGTCCCAGTCTCACCAACGATATGTATAATATTCGGAGTCCGAGCCATCTGACGGGCGATTTTTAACACAGATTTCATCAAAGGGGATTCTGTCGTTATCTGAGAAAACTTTCTATTTTTATTTTGATTCATGATATTCATCGGGATTTTCTCATCATTTCTTGCATTCAAGTGCACCATGGTCTTGATATAATACTGCATCAACAATGAATTTTTCGTATGCAGACGAAATTTTTCTTTCAGCTCCATGACCGTTTCAATGGAAATGACTCTTGGTCCGATATCGTAAGCCCGATAGACCTCCGTCGGAACGAGTTTCATTTCACCGGGAGTGATGATGAAATCAAATGTATCAGGAATCGCCTGATGTGCCATGTAAGGCAGAAAATCGTGTTCAGGCATGACATTCTTCAAATCTTCAACCGTTTCTACAGTCGTTCCGGGATTATCGTTGACGACAAGAAATGTCGCTCTTTTTTTAATTGTTATTATATTTTCCAACCGAACGATATTTATCGTCCTTCTTGATACGATAACCTCACATGATTTTGGCAGAAAAGGTTTTACTATCTCCCTGATTTCATATGAGGATAACAGTACGACATCCTTTGAGGAGATAGCCGAGTATGTCAGATCTTTCAACGTAGTTCCTATAACAGGGATACTTTCACCAAATATATATTCCATCTGTTTCTTCAAGGAATCCAGATTATCTTCCTGTATTCCAATTATGAACAATCTCTTTTCCACGCTCATACACTCCCATAAATTTCGGTATATTCTTCTATTTTACACTGTATGGAATAAAAGTCCCAATCCTTTAATCTGTTCTAATAGGTTGTATTGGGTTGTATTATTTTTAAACAAGGTGTACAATCCTATTATTCAAACAATTTTGATGATTTAAACAACTAGGAGGATAATATGTTTACTTTAATTAAAAATGGTGATATCTATGCACCTGAGCATCTGGGGAAGACCTCTGTATTGCTGAATGGTAATAACATCTTAAAGATTGGAGACATTGATGAGGAGATGCTCCGCTCTTTATTCGAACTGGAAGTGGTTGACGCTTCTAACATGGTTGTTACCCCCGGCATCATCGATCCTCATGTTCATCTCATAGGGGGCGGAGGTGAAGGCGGTTTTGCGACAAGGACTCCCGAACTTCTGCTGAGTAAAATTATAAAAGCTGGAGTTACCACGGTAGTCGGCTGCCTCGGTACAGATGGAACAACACGCCATATGACATCACTTCTGGCTAAAGCCCGTGGACTTGATGAAGAAGGGATTACTGCATATATCTATACTGGAAATTATCATGTACCTACACCGACCATCACCTCTTCCGTCAAGGATGATGTCATTCTGATCGATAAGGTCATCGGTGCGGGAGAGATTGCAATTTCGGATTCCAGATCTGCACAGCCTTCCGTCCACGAAGTCGCAAAGCTGGCTGCGGAGGCACGCATCGGTGGACTGCTCAGCAAGAAAGCCGGTGTCACCCATTTCCATGTAGGTATTGGCAAAGAGAGACTTAAATTCCTCAGGACATTGATTGAAGACTACGAGATTCCACCAGCAAACATTTACGCCACACATATTACACGTAGCAAAGAGCTGGTCGATGAAGCGATAGAACTCTCTCTCAAAGGGAGCTACGTTGATATCACTGCGGATGAGGATACCGCTGAGTGGATCAAGTACTTCAGGGAAAATGGCGGAGACATGAGTCACTTGACTGTATCGTCCGACGGCAACGGCAGCCTTCCGGTATTTGATGACAAAGGAGAGATGACCGGATTCGGAGTGGCGACACAGGAACTGTTGTTCAAACAGGTGACTAAGGCAATCAAAGAACATGATATTCCATTGGAACAGGCCCTCTCTCTGATCACTCTCAATACATCCACAGCACTGCGCCTGGAAAGTAAAGGGAGAATACAGGAAGGTTTGGATGCAGACTTGCTCGTACTGGATAAGGAATCTCTTTCAATTCAACATGTCTTTGCTAAAGGCCAGCACATGCTTAAAGAAAAAGAAGTGATTGTAAAAGGAACTTTTGAAGAATAAACATTGGGGGAAATATAATGAAAAGAAAACCGACTTTATTTGAATCGTGTCTGCCTATTATCGTAATGCTCTTGCTTTTGGCGATTGGCTATGGTGTTTTCGGTCTCAGACCTGAACCGCTACTGATTCTTTCATCTATCTTCGCCGGATTTATTGCAATGCGCCTCGGCGTAAACTGGGATGAAATGTTAAAAGGCATCCAGGAAAAACTGAACATGGCCATGCCTGCAATACTGGTTCTGATTTCCATTGGAATACTGATCGGAACATGGATGATTTCAGGCACCATTCCGATGATGATCTACTATGGACTGGAACTTATAAATCCACAGTTCATCGTCCTGATCGCTTTCATCGTCTCAGCGATCATCTCAGTTGTTACCGGCACATCATGGGGGTCTGCCGGAACAGTTGGGGTAGCTTTGATGGGCATAGCCACCGGTCTCGGTGTCTCACTTCCAGCCACTGCAGGTGCTGTTGTTGCTGGTGCTTATTTCGGGGACAAACTATCTCCACTTTCTGATACAACGAACCTTGCACCAATCGCAGCCGGCAGCAAACTTTATGAACATATTAAGCATATGTTCTATACAACCATACCTGCAGCCGTCCTATCGATGCTCATCTACCTTTTTGTAGGATTCAACCTATCGGCCGAAAACATTACCGCACCGGAAGAAATGCAAAGTATGATGTCCACCCTGAACGAGATGTTCAATTGGAATATACTGCTTCTGTTACCTCCAGTCATTGTACTGTACGGCTCCATCCGTAAGAAACCAACATTGCCGACAATCATCTTTTCTTCTATCGTAGCCGGAGTGATTGCAATCCTGTACCAAGGAATTTCATTCACTGATGTTTTCGCATCCACAGTCACCGGATTTGATTCCTCCATGATTACAAAACCAGGTTTCAATCCCGATACAGTTCCGCCGGAAGTTACTGAACTCGTAACCCAGGGTGGCATGCAGTCCATGACCAGCGTCATACTCATTGCGTTTAGTGCTTTCGCTTTTGCTGGAATCATCACGAAATCCGGAGCACTCGAAGTCATCATGGATGCATTGCTCAAAATCGTTAAACGCACTGGAGACCTTATACTATCAACAGTAGTATCCTGTATTACAATGGCACTTGTGACAGGGAACTCTTATCTGTCCATCATTGTACCAGGTGAACTATTCAAGGATACTTATTTGGATAAGAAATTACATCCGAAGAATCTTTCAAGAACCCTCGAGGATTCCGGCACTGTAGTCGTCCCTCTTATTCCATGGTCCTCTGCTGGGGTGTACATGGCCGGAGTGCTAGGTGTTTCCACGCTGAGTTATGCTCCATGGGCAATTCTCTGCTACACCGGATTCATATTCGCCATAATACTCGGATACACAGGTATCGGCATCGCCAAACTGACTAAAGAGGCCACAGAGTAAAACCATAATAATAATGATAATGAGCGGCAACCTGTTTGATCGAAAGATGATCAGCAGATTGCCGCTTTTTTGTGTGGTTATTGTCCTTGCGGGACGTCGATTCAAAATCAATGTCCTGGAAGATACCTTTGCGGGACGTCGATCTCTAATCAATGTCCTGGAAGATACCTTTACGGGACGTCGATCCCTAATCAATGTCCGGAAACATACCTTTGCGGGACATCGAAATCTAATTAATGTCCGGAAACATACCTTTGCGAGACATCGATCCCTAATCAATGTCCTGAAACACACCTTTGCAGGACATCGATTCCTAATCAATGTCCGGAAACACACCTTTACGGGATATCGATCTCTAATCAATGTCTCTAATCAAAAAAAGACCAGACAACTTTGTCCGGCCTCTGCCTCTACATAGCGATTATTTAATTCTTTCCGCTTCACTTCTCTCAACCGCTTCGTCGGCAAAGATCTTTTGCGCGTTGTCTTTCAGACGCTCGACATATTTTTCTCCGAGTTCATCTTCTATCGTTTCAAATGCTTTTCTCAACATGAACGGCCGGACTTCTGCATGATGGGCATCACTGGCCACGACATGGATCAGACCTTTTTCTATCATCTCAAAGCCTGTTTCCTGCAAATCTTCTCCGAAATCGCCGGTCACGGAAGCTGCAGTCACCTGGGCGAGTGCGCCTTTATTCACCAATTGGGCAAGCAGGTCGTGATTGCCTGCGATTTCAGCGCATCGTTCAGGGTGAGCGATGATCGGCGTATATCCGTTTTCAATCAGTTCATCTATCACTGTTTCATAAAACGGCGGCAGCTCGGTAAATGGCATCTCCACCAGTATATACTGCGAATCATTCAGACTGGTGTTGAATCCACGGTTCAGGTCATCGATGATCGTTTCATTGATCCGGATTTCCTGACCGTGATGCACTTCTATATCCAATTCATTTTCGTCAATCAGCTTCTGGATCTCCTGCAGCTTTTCCATCACCGTATCTTTCGGCGTCATATATGGACCGACATGATGATGCGGTGTCAGCATAATATTCGTAATCCCCTGATCGATTGCCTGGTGCAGAAGGTTAAGCACTTCATCTTCAGACGTTGGACCGTCATCCACATTCATCAGCAGATGGTTATGAATATCTATCATTGAATTCAGCTCCATGATTATATTATTACACACCCATATGATAACACTTCGCGTGTAAAAGTTAAGCTAAACGCCCTGTTAAGAGTTTGTAAAGCCGCCCGTCCGCCATCTGATGAGTTATTCTTTCACTCCCGTGAACGTCTTAAGCCAGCAAATATACGGACGTTTTCACTTACCGTCTTTTCATATGTAATTCATGAAACGCCCACGCTTGCTTTTCATGCTGATCTGCATTATAGTTTATATATCAATAAAAGTTGATGTATCATGAAAAGAGGTGTTATCAATGAAAGTGATGAATGATATCAATAACTTAAATCAGGATGAAACACTTGAATTCTATGAAAATGTCTTCAATGCTTTAGCCGACAGAACCCGGTTGAAGATTGTAAATGAAATCAGTAAAAGTCCGAATAAAAAACTCTGTGTCTGCGATTTGGAAGATGTACTGGATTTGAAACAATCCAAGATTTCCTACCACCTTAAAAAACTGGTGGATGCAAACATCCTTAATACAGAAAAACACGGGACATGGAATTATTACAGTATCAATGAACAGCAAATACAGGTTGTCCTTTCAGAAGATACGTGCTGCAAAATCTTATAATACGTATCTTTATTTTCATCCATTAAATCAATTATTTTTGATGTATTAATTGAATAATATTGATGTAATCATTTAAAGTTGGGAGACATATCATGTCTGATTCATTCATAACATTCATAAAAACGTTTTTCACCTTATTTTTCGAACTGCTTATATTGTTCATCGCAGTGAGCTTTATCATCAGTCTGATTCAGCAGGCAGTTTCTGAAGAGAAGATCAAGCAGATATTGAATCGCCCCAACAAAGCCTTCAATTATGTTTTAGGGACATTGTTTGGAGCGCTCACTCCCTTTTGTTCCTGTTCAACCATTCCAATTCTCGCAGGACTTTTAAATGCAAAAGTCCCCTTTGGTCCATCAATGAGCTTCTTGATCGCTTCACCTTTGATGAACCCAGTGATGATCTTTACGTTATGGATTCTTTTAGGCTGGAAAGTGGCGCTCATATACTTTCTGATCATTGGTGTTTTCAGCATTGGTGCGGGACTGATATTCTCCCGGCTCAATCTAGCAGGAACGTATAAGGGGGTCACTGTGAAAGGGGAAAACTTTTACGCCGATAAACAGGGCTCAAAAGTGAAACTGGCACTGAACGATGCCTGGGCTTTTCTCTATCCTCTGCTCCCCTACTTGGTAATTGGCGTATTCATCGGTGCCTTCATATATGGGTTCATTCCTGAAGCATTCATCACAAAATATGCGGGCGGGAGTGGCATCATTTCTGTTGCGGTCGCATCAGTCACCGGCATTCCGATGTATATCCGGCCTGAAACGATGCTGCCGATTGCTGACGCACTTGTATCCAAAGGCATGTCTTTGGGAACTGTCGTTGCCCTGATTATCGGCGGTGCCGGTGCCAGCATTCCGGAGATTGCTTTATTATCCAAACTGTTTAAGAAGAGATTTTTAGCCGCTTTCATTTCCGCTGTTCTATTCGTTGCGATTGGAGCCGGGTTGATATTCAACAGCATTCTCTAGACGGAACATGACATTCAAGGGAGGTGAGACAATGGGTGTAAAAGATCTGATCGATAAAATAAAACCGAAGGGACAAAGCTGTTGCTCGGTGGAAATTGAAGAGAAGCAGACAGAAAAGAAATCCGAAAATCAGCCGCAGAATCAAAAATAAATAAAAAGATCAGAGATGCTATATGTCATTGCTAACAGGTGCCTTTATCCATGCTTTCGCATATGCAAGGGACGCTGTCCGAACTGAGGAGTGACAGACGTTCTGTCAGATCATTGATCACTTCTTTGTTCAAACGGTACATATTTTTATTGCCCTCTTTACGCATTACAATCAGGTTGTTTTCCCGTAGCGTTTTCATGTGGTGGCTCAATGTGGGCTGTGAAAAATCAAAATGCTCCAGAAGATCACAGGCGCAGAGTTCACCACACGAGAGCAGATCCAGTATTTCCAGACGGTTGCTGTCAGCAATCACCTTCAAATACTGGGACAACGTCTGATAACTTACTTTATTACCTTCTTTTATCAATTGAATTCACATACCTTTGATAGTTTTTGTTGCCGCCTGATAAATTATATACATTCCGGAACCCAAGGTTCAGCAGTACATTCTGTGCGGCGTTCCCTGTCGTTCCTTTGTTGCAGTATGTGACGACAGTCTGATCCTTGTCTGCCGTTGCTGCATATTCCCTCAAGTTTTTAAGCGGGATATTCACAGCGTCTTTCACATGACCCGCTTCAAATTGTTTTGGCGAACGCACATCAATGACCCGAATATCCTCGTGCTCCGCCCGTTCTGTGAGTGCTTTCGGTGTGATGATTTCCCGGCCTCTTTGGATGTTATGGCCAATCATCCCCGTATATATGACCGGGTCCTTTGTCGTTGAAAAAGTCGGTGCATATGCCAGATCCAGATGGAACAGGTCTTCTACTTTCGCTCCGAAAGTGATTGCTGTCGCCAGTACATCAATCCGTTTATCGACCCCTTCATAGCCGACAATCTGGGCACCGATAATTTTGGAGTTACTTTTATCGATGACAGCCTTTATCACCATTTCCCTGCCCTTCATATACTCAGGCTGGTTCGGCTTGACGTTGTGAATGACATCCACATCCAGGTTCAGCCGCTCTGCTTCTTTTTCAGTGATGCCGGTCTGTGCAATGGTCATGTCAAACACTCTGACGATGCCCGTGCCTAAAATGCCTTTATGTTCCAGATCACCGCCCGTCAGACGGTCACCGACAATTCTGCCCATTTTATTCGCCGTGGAGCCGAGGGGTCTGTACAGCGGCTGGCCGGATACGATACTGAAGCTTTCCGCCACATCGCCAATCGCATGAATATGAGGTATATTCGTCTCCAAACGTGTGTTTACTTCAATCGCCCCGGTCCCGCCCAGCTTCACACCGATTTTTTCGGCTAATGACGTGTTGGGTGCTACGCCGATTCCTAATATCACCAGATCCGTATCAATTGTTTCTCCGCTCTCGAGTACAAGCTGTTCTATCGCATCCTGCCCCACAACCGATTCAATCGTCTGTCCTGTGAATACATTCGCTTTTTTCTCGAGATATTCCTCGATCATGTAGCTCATATCAGGGTTCAGATTGCTCATGAATGTACTTCTTTGAATGATCGTCGTCTGATATCCGGCCAATTGCTCGAGCATCTCAAGTCCGATGAATCCACCGCCGATAATGGCAATCTTTTTTACATCGTTTGCCTGGATATAGTGGTGGATGCCTTTGGCATCATTGATGTTTTTGACCTGGAATGCATTGGTGTAATCATTTGAATGCAACTGTGGCAATTCTTTCGGGCGCGAACCAGTGGCCAGTACAAGCTCGTCGTATTCTTTATTAAATGTTTCCCCTGTCATCAGATTCTTAACGGATACCGTCCGGTCATCCTTGTCTATCTTCAACACTTCGTGCTGGACATGGATATCGATGTTGAATCTGTCTTTGAACCACTTGGCATCGCGCGGTGTCAAATCATCAATCTCTTCGACTTCCCCGCCGATGAAATAAGGAATACCGCATACGGAATACGAAATATCCGTATCCCTGTCATACACAGTAATTTCAACATTTTCGTCATTTCTTCTCGCTTTTGCCGCAACGCTCGTCCCGGCCGCAACGGACCCTATGATTACGATTTTTTTCATTTCAGTGCTCCTTATAAGGGATCAGATGATATTTTTCTCCACTGCGTGTCTTTATCAAGTCGATCCATTTTGATTCATCATGCTTTTTATTCGCGAATAATCCATCCTTACAGTCATGTGTCACCAACGATTGATTGATCACCCACCATTTGTGTCCGATACCCGCCCGGTCCAGATCATCCGCCAGGCGTCCTGCTTCATAATACGGTGTCGCCTCGGCCAGAGTCACGATGATCATCTGCGTCAAACTCCTGTCCTGGATTTTAGGCAGTACCTGCCGGACTGAATCTGACATATGATCGTCCTTTTTCTCCAACTCTTTGTGGTAGCTTTCACTGGAATCGAGAAGTAACAGCGTATGGCCCGTCGGTGCCGTATCCACAACGACATAATCCGATGCGTCGGTGTTTGCCATCACATCACTGAACGCTTTGAAGAACGCAATTTCCTGTGTGCACGGCGATCGCAGATCTTCTTCGATATAATCGATATCCGCCTGGGATATATCCTCCCCGAGTGCAGACAGCACTTCATTTTTATACACTTCCAATGCTTCTGCTTCATCAATGAACGAAGTCGTGAGATTATCATGCCCCTTTGCAGCGATGATCTCTTTTGTCGGATCCGTCGTTGCAAGATGGACACTGTGCCCGTCAGACACAAGACTCTCAGCTATCCGTGTGGCGACAGTCGTTTTGCCGACGCCGCCCTTGCCCATTGTAAACAAGTAACGTACGCCGCTCTCTTCGATCTCTGCGATCAGTCCTTCGATATCAGGATGGTTTTCCGCTACAAAAGTGTCTTCAGCAATATCATTTTCGGAATAAAAGATCCCGGCCAAATCAGACAGGCTGCTGTTCATCATGCCGGCGTACGGGACCTGGTAGATTTCATTTTTATCCAACCACTCCGAATAGGATTCAAGAACCTTGTCCTGCCGACGCTTCTTCTGCTCGGATATCCCGCCATGTACAGTCTCTATATACCCATTGATGATGATCTTGAACTGATTGATGGACAGCTCCTGAAGTTCGGCTTGTGCTCTCGTCAGCTCTTTCATAGCAGAATGTTCGGGACGGGTGACCAGCATCATTGTCGTGCTGTGTGCATCACGCAACCGCTCCAGAGCCTGCTGGTATTTTTTCCGGTTGTCATCCAATCCGGAAAGCTGTCCCAGACAGGAGGCATCATGACTTGTTGTATCGAGGTAGTCATTCCACGCTGCAGGCAGCTCCAGCATTCTCAGCGTATGGCCCGTCGGTGCCGTATCGAAGATGATATGATCATACTCGCTTTCTATTCCCTCATCTGACAAAATGCCGGTGAACTCGTTGAATGCAGCGACTTCCACTGTGCATGAGCCACTGAGCTGTTCTTTCATATTGTCCAGCGTTTCTTCGGGCAGTATGCCCTCATAAGGCTTGACCACTTCATTTTTATAAGATTCGGCAGCTTCCAGTGGATCAAAATTCGCAATGGCCAGATTGTCATAATCCGGATGACGTCTCAGCTTGTTTGTCAGTGTCATATTGAACACATCCTGCAGATTGCTTGCCGGATCCGTGCTGACCAGCGCGATTTTATATCCCGCTTCTGCCAGATTGAGCGCCAGGGCACTGGATACAGTCGTCTTGCCGACACCGCCCTTGCCGGTGAAGAATAAATACTTCGTCAGCCCGATATTTTCAGGGGTCAACTTCTGCATGCTTTTAGCAACATCCGTCTCCACCACAGCAGCCCCCGTTCCTCAGCTCATTCACCATGATGATATCGTTCACTTCATCCTCAGTCATGTAATCCCCCGTCTTGACAACCTGATCGTCAATGACTGTAATGGGCAGTATTCCCGTCCCCTGTTCCTTTATTTGAGTGATGATATTTTTATTCTCTATGAATGCGCTCGGGGAACTGGCAAGGTTGAACCGTTCTACATTGATACTGTTACTTTTCAGCGTCTCCACCAGCTGATTCACTTTAATGAGTTTCTCATCAGGTGAGGGTCCGCACACACCTGTAGAGCAGCACATTTCTTCTTCGTAAAATTTCACATCCAACATATTTACACACACCTTAATCATAGAATTGATTTTTCATACATAGATTAACATCTATATAGACCAATGTCTATATATAAATCCAAGTCAAAACGTCCCTTGTCCCGAAACAAAAAAGACCAGATAAAATGATTCATCTGGTCTTTTGCATATATCCCATTAATCTTTCACCGACTGCTTTTAGCAGCAGAGTTCAACTGCGTTTCAGCAATTCATAAATCTCTTCCCAATCCTGGTGCAGATACTCACGCAAAATATAAAGAGTACCCAGGACAAGTTCGGTTCCTTCCGACTGTTCGAACTCGACTTCATAATCCATCATGAACTGATTGACCTCTGTGAAGAAGTTCCTGTAGTCTTCATTCTCCAGTATC
The DNA here is from genome assembly GCA_964437955.1 of uncultured Staphylococcaceae bacterium. GTDB lineage: Bacteria > Bacillota > Bacilli > Staphylococcales > Salinicoccaceae > Salinicoccus. The sequence goes on along the minus strand of CAYTIR010000021.1, from coordinate 5,577 downwards.
CCGGACCGGTAGACCCGCGCCTTCTCTTCGTACAGAAAGACGAGCAGCCGGTTGGTCGACAGCGGCAGATCATCCTGGGTATCATCATACTCCAGCGAATAAAATTCCTTCGCGAATATGTTTGCGACTTCCCGGGTGCCGATGGCGTTCTGCTCCTTATGGGGAATTTCATATAAGTCCTCCCCCACTTTCCCGAGGGCATCCAGTTCTTTATTCTCAAATTCATAAGTACAGACTTCATCTGGTCCAAATAAAGTAACGTTCGTCGCCAAAAGGTCGTTAGAATCCACATTGGTGAGATTGCCCAGCACATTCTGCGTACCCGCTTCAAGATCGATGATTTGCGGTGCGTTTGTAAATGCATCTGGATGCTCATCTTCATCCAAGGCGCCATAACCGAAGATCTGGTACATCGCCCTGCCGCTATGCCCGGTTTCGATATACAGGTTGTCCGCTTCTGAACTTAAATCTAAAAACAGTCTGATTTCATTCATGCCGTCACCTCAGTATTCAGGATTTTCTTACCTCTACCCTGTTTGACCGGCATTTCATCAACATACTCACTTAAGCAGTTTGAAAAACGCGATCAGGCCGATGGATGACGTACTGAACAGAATGACGCCCATCGGTACGGCGGACGCTTCATTCACACCTGCGAGCGGGGAAAATACAGCGCCGAGCAATAAAGGCAGCATGCCCAAAATGGCGCTCCCGCTGCCCGCCCTGTGCCCCTGCTCCGCCATACCGAGCGTGAACGTGCTGGTGATGGTCATGCCCATCGTCGTCATATAGATGAAGATCAGTATGACGATGGCGGCGAGCGGCCCTTCTATAATCGTCATGATGAGCAGGATGAATGTTGCGCTGACCGCAATGATGATGCTCGTTTTCAGCAGTTTCTTTTCATGGATGACACCGCCCAGTCGACCGATGATGAAACTGCCGATTATGATCGCGATGCCATTGATGCCGAACAGTATGCTGAAGACCTGGGGGGACACACCATAAATGCCCTGATAGATGAAAGGTGTGCCGGACACGTAGGCAAAGCTGCCGCCGTGGACGAATCCGACAATCACCGCATAGCCGATGAATGACGGATCCTTGAACAGTCCGCCCATCGTGCGCACGGTCGCGGGTCCCGAACTCGGAATCCGCTTATGTGCAGGGAGCGTCTCCTGCAGACTGACTGCAACGATGATGACGATCAGTATCCCCAGAATGCCGAGGAACAGGAAGATCGTTTCCCAGTTCGCGAACGGCAGCAGCAGTATTGCACCGCCTGCCATCGGGGCAGCCATCGGTGCCACGGCATTGATGACCATCAACAGGGAGAAGAACTTGGACAGTTCCCTGCCGGTGAACACATCCCGCACCACAGCCCGGGACAGGACGACCCCTGCCGATGCCGTGAACCCTTGAAGGAACCGTGCAGCGATCAGGACGTAAATATTCGGCGCCAGCGCACATAGCAGTGAAGACAGGACGAACAGGGAGGTGCCAATCAATAAAGGGCGCTTCCGTCCCTGTGCATCACTGAGCGGCCCGATGACCATCTGCCCGAATGCGAGACCCAGCAGACAGGCCGTCAGACTGACCTGCACAAGCGAAGGTGTCGTTCCGAGATCTTCGGCAATGCCCGGAAAACTCGGCAAATACATATCTATGTTCAACGGTCCCATGATAGCGAGCATTCCAAGGAGCAAAGCAAGTCCCATCCGTTTTTTACCGGTGGGATTATGTAATATGGCGTCATTGTTTTGCTGGCGGATGGTACCACCTCCGAAATCATTTTAGATATGAACAGTTTAGCATATCAGCAATGCCCCGGGGGAAATTAAAATACAATCCTCTACTCAAACAGACGTAAATATTTATTGAAAAAGGAAACCTGACAACACCCCAGGTTTCCTTCTTTCAATCAGATTTCTATTTCCATTCCCGCTTCCGCGAGCACCGCTTCGCCGGCACCCGACTTCCGGAAGGAGTCCAGCATATCCTCAAGGTTGCCGTAATGCGGCAGATGGGAAAGCACCACTTTGCCTGCACCTGATTTCTTGGCCAGAATGCCGGCATCTTCAGCATTCATGTGCCCCATTTTCTCGCCTTCCTCGTCCTCATACAGACTGCACTCGGTAATCAGCACATCCGCCCCTTCCGCAAATTTCACCAGGCTTTTCCGGTAGTTCGTGTCCGCAGTATACACCAGACTGTGTCCGTCATCATCCGTGATCCGCATCGCATACGTTTCCACGGAATGCGCGTTCTTATGGAATTTCAGGCTGAACGGACCAATCTGGAAACGGCTCCCTTCGTCATATGGATGGAACGCATTGTGCTTCACATCCTCCACCTGCCGCTTCACATCATCATCCGCCGGCCCGTAGACGTTGAGGTTTTTATTCACCCGGCCGAGCTGCGTATTGATCATCCGCGAGAACAGGAACGTCCCGAGGTCGCTCGCATGGTCATAATGGTAATGAGAGATGAATAGATGATGAAAGTCGTTCAGATCGATATAATTCTGCACATGGGCAGCCACCCCGCTTCCGGCGTCAAGCAGGATACGGAACCCGTCCTTTTCAACTATATAACCGGAAGTCGGCTCGTTCTTCTTCGGAAAGCCGCCCCACATGCCCACAACTGTACACTTCATTTTAACCGCTCCTCTCTGTCATTACTTATCTTTCCCCTTAGTATGGAAATAAAAACCCGCTGCCTTCTGCATGTGTGTCTGATGTTGAAGCTGCTGGGTGAGCCTGAACTCCGTACGAAAATGCGACAGGATGCTCTAATTACCCACGCTTATCCTTTTTGGGCCAGAGGGTGTATGAAAAGGACCAGATGAAGTCAATCAGGAGAATAAAAGTCCAGATCGCAGAGATTCCACTAATGCTGCTTATCAGCTCCGTTTCCCCGTCCGGGGAGCCCCCATCGTTGGCCGCGTCCAGGTTATTAACCAACTCGGCTACAGAAGTCACGTCATACCCTTGAAAGAGTATGAAACCTGCGTGGACAGCTATATAAATGATCAGATGCACATAAAACTTCCTGCGTTCTGATTTTGCATGCGCTTTCCCGTACAGGCGACCGTCTGAACCCGTATCGCTTTGCGGCGGTGTTCCACCTTTCCATCGGGCAACAGCCTTTTTAATCCAGCCATCCAGCCTTTTGAAGTCGTTTTTCCCAAAAGTGAATGCATATATCAAAAAGATCAGGATGATGATCTGGAATCTGTCAAATGTACCGGTCTGTGTATAATCCAGTATTCCAATCGTCAACAGCCATAGATCACTTGCCAGCCAAATGACGATGGCATATTTGCTTAACTGTTTAAGATCAAACGCATATCTCAACAGCAGGAAGCCGATGAGGCTGCTCCAAAAAATGACCTCTCCAATTATGAAAAAGTACCATTTATGATTAATGATGAATTCAATCAATTGTCATCCCCCTTCCCGGTGCGTTCTGCTTCGCAGACTTCCATGATGTCATCAATGTATCGAGTGTCTGCATCTTACAGCATGATGAGTCCTGAATCATCACTTGAGTGCTTCTGCATATCCCGGAATTTAACGATAAACGTTGAATCGCACTCAAACCTCTCGTCGATAAATGCTTTCAAACGCCTGGCCAATCGTGGGGCGCAGCAGAAACAGTGCTTCATTTTTTGTACATTGGCGGTCTTTAATAATTGGACCAGTTCCCCGGAATCTAAAATATGGGGGTTCCAATAAATCGTTTTCATCATAAAATCTAAGTCTTCGAACTGTGAGGTTCACTTACACAATCTTTACATATTAAATTATACAATATATTCACTTTACATGTAATTAGTTATATCATGGAATCAATATACATATTATGGAGGGACTGTCGTGAACAAAATAATTGGAGCAATTATTGCGGTAGTATTGATTGCAGGCGGCGTATTCTTCTTCATCTTCAACCAGTCATCAGACAATGATGAAGATGTGCAGTCAGGCACTGCCGGATCTGAGGAGAGCGATACGACTGAAGCAGAGAAGTCTACCGGGGATGAAGCGACTGATGAAAAAACAGAAGCGTCCACTGAAAAGGAAGAATCATCCGAAGAAAGTACGGAGGAAAGCACTGAAGAAGCCTCGAGCGAAGATACGAGTTCAGAAGAAGATACGGCAGAAGATACAGTTGAAGAACCTTCAGAAGAGGAAACAGAAGAGGCAGTCACACAAGAGTCCGCCGGAGAGGAAAGCACTGAAGCAGGAAATCAAAACGCAGCCAGCAGCGACTACACAGCCGCAGAGCAATGCATCATGTCCCAGCTGACCGAATGTGAGGAAGTAGGCATAGATGCACAGTTCCAGGCCTACAAAGACCTTGTAGTCGATGGTACACTGCCACAGGCACCCGGAAGCGGTTGTCTTCCATGTGCAGTAAAATACTCTTTCGAAGAGAAATACGGTGAATCAAAGAATATTGATGCACAGCCAATCGAAGAACAGCCGGAAAACCAGTCAATTACCGGAAGTCCGAAATCACTGGTCTCAAGCTATCTGTTCTCATTACCGGAGTACTATAACGGAGCAAACGAACTGACATTGAACTATCTGTTGCCGGATTCAGATGCCTACAACACGCTCACTGCCAATAAGTCATCAGGTCATTTCCGGGACCACATGACCTACTCCATATATATCGAAACCGTCGAGCAGATCTCTGAAACACAATATAACGTCTATGCATACAGGGAGTATTCCCATGAAAATTCAGGCGGCGTATACGAAGCTTATGTCAGATATAAAGTCGTCCAGCAGAATAACAGGTACTACATCGCGGATTATACAGAACTGCGTAATGTACCGGTGCAATAGATAAATAGCCCGGTCACTTTTTCTAAGTGACCGGGCTATTGTTTATTTCTCGACTAATTCTATTGCATCCTTATTGTACTGATTAAAGCTAACTTTTATGCCATCAGCTTCCTCTACAGTGTCTATGGTGAGTGGCAAGTCTTCTCCATATAATTTGGTTTCTATGAATTCATCACCTTTGAAATATGAAACATAGCTTGAACGATTGATTTCGTACTCAGTATTTGAATCATAAGGAATCAGCTCAGTAGTTAGCATTTCCTCATTCTGCACTTCATCACCGTTGTACCCTACCCAGCTACCTTCAGTAAGGTTTCCAACATCGATAAGATTACCTGGGTAGTCGTTTCCACTTGATCCACAAGCTGTGAGAACAACAGCTGATAAAGTAGAAATTATAAACAGTTTCAGAAATTTATTCATACATTCCTCAGAATATCTCCCTTTAGTTATTATTGTAAACATCTTTTTTTCAATACTACTTAATTATATTAATCTGCTTTTCAAAGTACATATTTAACAGATGAGCAGTCTCCTCCCTTGAAATATAATCATGTCCTGCTTCAGGTTTGTTATAAATCCAAAAGTTAACATTATTAATATCGATCTCATGCTTTTTCACATTTGCAATAAATGGTTTATATTGACTATTCACATATGAGTCAGAACAATTATTCAAAAGCTATAGTATTTCAGGAACATAATTATGTTGTTTCATAACTTG
>CAYTIR010000020.1:0-32588 GCA_964437955.1 uncultured Staphylococcaceae bacterium | reverse complement strand
AGTTTAATTCTTTATGATAAAATATGAAACGTGATACTAAATTGAGGAGGCGAATATATATGGCAGAAACAATTGAAGTAGGTAAAGTGAATGACATCGTAAGAGAAAACGGAAACGTCCTGATAGATGTCAGGGAGACACCTGAGCTTGAGGAAACTGGTTTCATTCCGGGTGCCGTCCATTACCCGATGTCGAACTTCGACAGTACAATTTCAAGCCTGGACAAAGACAAGAAATATTATGTCATCTGCAGATCCGGAAAACGCAGTGAAAATGTACAGAACCATCTGCTCGACAATGGTTATGAGGCAGTCAACGTATTAGGCGGCATGTCCGCCTACGAAGGGCCGGTCAATCATATTTGAATATTATGTGCAAATGCCAAATTCCGTAACGGGATTTGGCATTTTTTAATCTGATTCCGGTGGATCACGCCATTAAAAAGCCGCAACACCGATTTGGTGTTGCGGAGAATTGTGCCTGTATTATTTGCGATCAAGGTTTTCACGGACATTTTCAATGATGAAACCACTGTTTACGTAACCTGGTATGCTGTTCAGATCCACTCTCAGATCCTGTTCAGGAACGTCATAAGTGATACGCTCAGCGAAGTATTTCATCGTCTCTTCCATGATGATGATCGTCATCCACTCACCTGCACAACGGTGGTTTGTGTGATAGTCTCCCCCGCCCTGTGGAATAAGGTCGAATGGACTGCCGTCCCAGTCTTTGAAGCGTTCCGGGTAAAATTCATCCGGGTTTTCAAAAACATCTTCATGATGCATTGTTCCATATATATCAAGCGCCAGCATAGTATCTTTTTCAATTGGATGCCCATTAAACTCGATATCAGTTTTGGCTTTACCAGGAAGGAATGGTACGAATGGATAAAATCTTCTCACTTCCTGGGAGAACATGTATGCATAGTCATCATCCGATTTGATCTTCTCTTTGGAAATTGGATGTTCATGCATCGCCAGCAGACCGAATGAAACAAAACGGTTGATCGCGATGAGTGGACGGAATGTGTTCATCAGGTCGATGGCACACAGTCTTGAGTCCATAGGGTTTCCTTTGTAATCTTCCCAATGTGCAAATTCATAAAGTGCAGTGCCTTCAGGCGGGAAGATTTTACCTTTACGAGCCTCGATGATTTGCTCTTCCAGCCAGTCTTCAACACGTTTACGTGCATTAACGGATGCTTTATAACCTTTGAAGGCACCGCCAAGGCCTTTGAATGAGTCGATCATGATATCCATATCTGTTGCGATATCTTCAATCTTCTCTTCAGGTGCCTGTACGCCTGCCCACTTCGTACCGATCTTTGTCAATTGTACAATTGATTCCCTGTAGATATTGATCTGATCCATCTGTTCCATTTTATGAGTGTTCATGTACCAATGGTTGCGTGTCAGTTCTCTGAGGTGTTTCAGGTTGCTTTCCGTCATGAGTGACATGAACAATGCTTTTCTGTCGATATGTTTTTTACCGGTTGTTGTGTGAATTGCACCTTTACCGAACAATGTATTCACAAGGCGTTTCGGAAGTGTTCCGGAACGTTCAGTTTTGTCATTGTCGTAGAACAGTTCAGCAGCTTCTTTACCGCTGATTACAATAGCGCGTTTTCCACCAAGTACCTTGGTTTCAAAGATGTTATCAGCACCAAGGCGTTGTCTTTGGTTGGCAGTGTAGAGATAACCCTGCTTCATTACTTTTAAAGTGTTATCAAGACCTTTGTCTTTTTTAATAGTGCCCATTAGTTCTCCTCCAATTTCAGTTTCCTTACCATTATATATAATCAATTGGCCTAATGCCAACAATTACTAATATGAAATTTCCTCTTCCATTTCAGTCTCGCCGTCAATCACGACTTTGTAGGACGCGGTTTCGCCCTCCTCGATTGTGAGTTCAAGCGTGTACTCTCTTTCTTCTGTCATTTCAAAGGAGTCGGATACTGTACTGATGTCATTATCCTTGTCTTCAATGAAAATTTCAACACTTTGAGGTTCAGGTTTGGAATTTTCATCTTCCGAAGATGTTTCTTCCTTGGAATCTTTTTTCGAGCCATCCTCTTCCGAAGGTTTTTCTTCCGTCGACTCCTCCTCTGAAGTTTTCTCTTCAGAAGCACCTGACTTCTCTTTCAAGTAAGGGATAGTAATATTTTGTACATATTGTTTCTCGCCCGGCTCCTCACCAAGTGAGACTACCATCTGAATCGTTGAACCCGGCAGGAAATCACCGTAGTAAGGACTTTGGCTGATGATGTTCCCTTCAGGGATTTCATCATGGTATACCTCATTGGAAACCTCAACATTGAAGCCCTGATTTGTCAGTTTATCATGTGCCGCTTCATACGACTCTCCGGTATGATCGACGACCTTTATCGGTTTTTGTCCCTGGGATACGGTGAAGGTCAAAGTCTCTTCACCCGGATGTACTTCTGTTCCTGCTTCTATGGATTGTGCAAGGATCGTCCCCGGTTCACTGTCATCATATGTTTGTACCATATTCTCATTGAAACCAAGGGATGCGACTTCTTTCTTGACTTCTTCGTAGTTCCGATTTGTGAAATCCTCCATCGTGTATGGTTCTTCACCGAGGCTGACCACAAAATCCACTTCAGATCCTTCATTGACTTCCGTTCCTGTCTGAGGGGAAGTCCCGACGATTTGATCGGCTTCCACTGTATCATTGTACTCCTCAGTTATATCACCTTTGACCAGTCCGTTCTCTTCAAGCACCTGCTCGGCTTCAGCAATTGTGTCACCCTCGAAGTCGGGCATCTCCACCTTCTGTTCCGGCCAGAAGGTTGATGCGAGTACTCCTCCTGCAGACAGCAGCAGAAGTAAAGGAATCAGCCATAGCAGAAACAGACGTTTCTTTTTCGGCCGATCTTCAGGTTCATCCGCCTCTTCCTCTGCCGGCTCTCCGGAAGCTACTGGTGCTGCCACTGGTGTGACAACCGTCTTTTTAATATCTCTTTTAGCGGGCGGCGTATAGGGTGCATCGTCGTCTTTGTAATCAGCGATTGCCCTTATGACATCTTCCGCATGCCTGTAGCGGTCATATGGATCTTTTTCTGTACACTTTAAAATGATGTTTACAAGCCCCAGGGGCACATCCCGATGTTCCGATACATCCGGCAGTGGTTCAGAAATATGTTTCAAAGCTACTGATACAGGAGTTTCACCGTCAAAAGGAAGATTGCCTGTCAGTATTTCATACAAAACGATACCGAATGAATAAATGTCTGTACGCTCATCAGTCTGTCGTCCTTTCGCCTGTTCCGGCGAAATGTACTGAACCGACCCCATCACCTGATTTGTTTCGGTCAGCCTGGTTTCGCTGAGCGCTTTGGCAATGCCGAAATCAGTGATCTTCACCCGTCTTTGCTCATCCAGCAGTATATTTTGAGGTTTAATATCCCTGTGGATGATGCCGGCATGATGGGCATGTCTGATTCCATGTAAAATCATCATTGCAATCCTCACAGCTTCATCGACAGGAATAGGATGATGATCACGGATGTATTCTTTCAGAGTCGGTCCGTCAACCACTTCCGTGACCAGCAAGTGGTATTCATCCGACTCGTCGACATCCAGGACACTTACGATATTCGGATGCGACAGTTGGATTGTACTCTCCACTTCCCGTTGAAACCGTGCTTTCGATTTATCGCGATTGTGATGATCCACTTTGATCAATTTGACAACTACTTCACGATCGAGGATGATATCACTCGCTAAATAGACGGAACTCATACCGCCGCCCAGATACTTTAAAATTTTATAGCGTTCTGATACCACTCTTCCTATCACTCTGTTTCACTCGCTTTCAAATCGGCCAGTACCAGGCTGATATTATCAGTGGAACCATTAGCTTCCGCCCGGCTGATCAGATCATCCGCTTTATCGGACAATTCTTTGCCGGTTATATATGTGATGCTGTGGATTTCATCTGTTGCCATCTCATCCGTCAGTCCGTCAGATGCCACTATCAGATAATCATATTGCCTGTTCCTTAGTCTGAATACATCTGCCTGGATCAGCCTGTCAGTCCCCATCGCTTTTGTGATGATGTTTCTCTGGGGGTGCCTTTTGGCTTCATCGGCTGTGATTTCTCCCGTGTCCACCAGCATATTGACGAATGAATGGTCTTTCGTCACCTGCTCAATGGATCGTGGGTTCATGACGTATGCCCTTGAATCTCCTACATTCAAAACGAGGATCGTTTCATCTATGAATGCCGCCAGCACAAGTGTTGTGCCCATCCCCCGATACTCAGGGTTTTCCTCCTGGTAGGTATGCAGGCTGCGGTTTACACTCATCACCAGATTACGTAGGAACTGTTCACCGGCATCCACATCCAACAGATTTTCAGCTTCCCAGGCTTCCCTGATCTTATCCAGTACGAAGTGGCTCGCTACATCACCATACTGGTGTCCGCCCATACCGTCTGAAACCATGATCAGGGTCTGCCCGGTACCATTATGGAATATTCCGGTTGCATCTTCATTTGTATTTCTGAAGTTTCCGCAAATACTTTTCTCAACAGCTCTCAAGGATTATTCCTCCGTCTCTTCTTTTGATTCCTTTGCTCTAAGTTGACCACAGGCCGCATCGATATCCGTTCCCTGTTCACGTCTTACGGTTGCATTCACACCGCACCCGTTCAATGTTTCAAGAAATTCGAAAATATCATCGCGGGTCGTCCGGACATAATTACGTTCAGGCACGTGATTTACAGGAATCAGGTTGACATGGCATTTAAGGTCCTTGATCAGTTCACTCAATTCCCTCGCATGTTCGGGCTGGTCGTTCACGCCGCCGAACAAACCATATTCGAAGGAAATCCTCCGATTTGTCTTCTGCTGGTAATACTTGAGTGAATCCATGAGTTTATCAATATCATAGGCTTTGTTGATCGGCATCAGCTTGGTCCGGATACCATTGTCAGCTGCGTGCAGACTGACAGCAAAGTTGATCTGTATGTCCTCTTCGGCAAAGTCATAGATCCTCGGCACAATACCGCTGGTGGATACCGTAATGTGTCTCGCACCAATGTTCAACCCATCATCATGATTCACCACTCTGATGAATTTCATCATCTGATTATAGTTCTCAAAAGGCTCGCCGATGCCCATGATAACGATGCTGCTGACACGCTCATCAGTTTCATCGAGTGCTTTTTGGATCTGGACCACTTGAGATACGATTTCTCCAGCTTCCAGGTTACGTTTCAATCCACCTAATGTGGACGCACAAAAACTGCAGCCGATACGGCAGCCGACTTGCGTTGTGACACAGACAGAATTACCGTAGTCATGACGCATCAGTACAGTTTCAATCGTATAGCCGTCCCGTAATTTGAACAGAAACTTCATTGTTCCGTCCTTGCTTTCCTGCCTTACGACAGTTTCCAGACTGTCCATATTATAGGATCCAGCCAGCTTCTCACGGAAAGACTTTGGCAGATTCAGCATCTCATCGAATTGATTTGCACGATGGACGTATAGCCATTCAAAAATCTGTTCTCCCCTGTATTCCGCTTCTCCCCACTCCACTGCAAGCGCCTTGAGCTCTTCTTTTGACAGTGAATAGATTGACGGCTGATCAAACTCCGGCAATTTATAGTTTTTAATTTCCTTTTTAGGTGGTCTTTCTATCATCATTACTTTTCCTTCTTCCTGAACCTGGCAATAAAGAATCCATCGGTGTCCGCTTCATGCGGCAGAATCTGTCTGAACGGACCATCGAAATCAAGTACATCAATACGGAAAGGATCAAATTCCATATCCTCATTCTGCTTCTTGAAAGTAAAGGCCACATTCTCATTTTCCATCTGATGGATGGTGCATGTGGAATAGACAAGTACCCCGCCAGGCTTTAAATAATTTTTAACATGGTTGAGAATATCAAGCTGCAGCTCTACCAGCGGCTCGATATCATTGTTTGTACGTTCATATCTGATTTCGGGTTTTCTTCTGATTACACCAAGGCCAGAGCATGGTGCGTCAACGATGATGCGGTCGTATTGTCTTGAATAGTCATGACTTGTGGCGTCCCCTTTGAATGCATTGAAGTGATTCAGGTTAAGCCGTTTTGCCTGTGCTTTAATCAGAGGGATCTTATGGGCGTGGATATCTGAAAGATCGACATGGCCCGTCGAGATTTTCTCCAGTGCATGCAGCCCTTTACCCCCGGGCGCACTGCATGCGTCCAGGATCATGTCATCCGATGCGGGTTCCAGTGCATTATTCACAAGCATCGAGCTGATGTCCTGGATACTGAAATACCCTTCTTTGTACGATGGCGAACGGAGAATATCACCCCCGCGCACTTTCAACGCATCCGGATGCAATTGGCTCTCTTCTACATCATGCCCCTCATTGTGTAATTTTTCAAGCAGTTCTTCTCTGGAAATGATTGAAGTATTCGTCCTGAGGTACATCTCTGGATGAGCATTTAATGCATGTGCAATCTTTTCTGTTTCCACGTAGCCATGATGTGTTTCCCATTGTCTTAATATCCAGAGCGGTATACTCGTTTCTATGGACAATCTCGATAGTTCTTTTTTAACTGCACTGATATCGCGCAGTGGATGCCTTTCAAAATTCCTGAGTATGCCGTTGACTACATTCGCATGCCCCGGACCGCCTATGTTTTTGGCAATATCCACCGCCTCATTGATGACAGCGTAATTCGGCACACGCTCCAGCCAGACAATCTGGTATACAGAGAGGTAAAGCAGACTCTTCTGCCAGCGTCTGATCTTCGTATTAATGTATGGTTTGATATAAAATTCAATCGTCAGGCGCTTTGAAATTGTACCATAAACGATCTCGGTTAATAATCCCCTGTCAGCACTCTCCAGCTCGTTATTTTTGATGATGTCATTGAGGACGATATTGCTGTAACCGCCCTCTTCAGTAATTCGGCTGTAAGCTTCCAATGCAAGTTCCCTGACATTCATCTAGTTCACCTGCCCTAAAACTGCACCGATCAGGTCCTGCCTGCCTGCTGCAAAATTTTGAGCGTCTGTCTTCTTTTTCCCTGAGAGCTGGACTTCAGTCACCTCGACCGTGTATCCATCTCCGCAGGCGACCCTGAAACCTGAATCTGTTTCTTCTGTAATCGTCCCTGGCGCCTTATCCGTTCTACCGGCCGGTGGTTTCGCACCGTATAATTTCAAACGTTTTTCATTGAACGTCGTGTACGCACCGGGCCATGGAGAAAGCCCACGAACATGATTGAACACTGTCCGGGCGTCATTCTGCCAATCCAGTTGTTCATCGCCTTTTGAAATGTTGGGGCTGACAGTCACTTCTGATGGATCCTGCGGCGTACGCACATTCGTTCTGTCCAATACGGCAGGAAGCGTTTCAAGCAACAGCGCCGCTCCTATTTCACTCAGCCGGTCATGCAATGTGCCAGTGTTGTCATCATCGCTGATTGCTGTTGCTCTTTTTGCTATGACATCCCCGGAATCCAAACCTTCGGCCATGTACATGATGGATACGCCTGTCTTGCTGTCCCCCTCAAGGATCGCCCGGTGGATGGGTGCACCACCCCTGTGCCTGGGCAGAAGGGAAGCATGGACATTGATAGCGCCGAGAGGCGGAATTTCAAGCAGTGCCTTCGGGAGTATCTGTCCGTATGCAGCTGTGATGATCAGGTCAGGTTCCAATCCTTTTATTTTTTCAACAGCTTCTTCCGCTTTGATCCTATCCGGCTGGAATAAAGGAATGCCCATCTTTTTTGCTGCAGCCGCAACCGGCGGCGGTGTCATGACACGCTTGCGTCCCACCGGCTTGTCCGGCTGACTGATGACCATGGCCACCCCATGATTCCGGTGCAGTGCTTCCAGTACCGGCACAGAGAAATCAGGTGTCCCCATGAATATAATCGTTTCGTTCATAAATGGTGCCTCCTACATAATCACAAGCGGATTGACATCGATTTTCAAAGAGATGCCTTCCTTCTTGTATTTTTCGTGATATTCTTCATCCAGGTTATTGAGCAGTTCCAGCAATGCCGGTTCCCTCTTGTATTTCAGCAGTATTTGAAAACGGTGCTGCCGGTTGATCCGTTCGATCGGACTCGGTGACGGTCCGACGATGATTGATTGTTCACTCACCGCCCCTGCCAATGTTTCGTGTATGTGGCTTGTTGCACCGAGGCATTTCCTGACATCCTCAGCGGATATGGTAAACAGCACATGGAAATAAAAAGGCGAATACCTTGCCATGCGCCGGAACGCCATTTCTTTTTCATAAAAGCTCCGGTAATCATTATGTGTTGCCAGTTCTATTGCATAATGCGTCGGATTGTACGTCTGGAAAATCACTTCGCCACTCAGTTCATGCCGTCCTGCACGTCCGGATACCTGCGTCAGCAGCTGGAAAGTCTTTTCGTTCGCCCGGAAATCGGGAAGATTGAGCATCGTGTCAGCATTCAGTACACCGACGAGCGTCACTTTCGGATAGTCCAGCCCCTTCGCAATCATCTGGGTGCCGAGTAATATCGGGATTTCATCCTTTTCGAAATGATCCAGCAATTTTTCGTGCATGCCTTTACGCCGTGTCGTGTCATTATCCATCCTCACTACATCAGTGTTGAATATATCCCTCAGGATTTCCTCCACCTTTTCGGTTCCGGTCCCCCTGAACGTGACATCCTCGCTCGAACAGTTGTCACACTGACGCGTAACCCTCGATTCATAACCACAGTAATGACACAGGAGGGAACTGTTGGATTTATGGTAAGTGAGTGATATATCACAGTTCGGACACATCGGCACATGGCCGCAGCTCTGACAGATCTGGAAATTGGAGTACCCTCTCCGGTTCAGCAGGAGTACGGTCTGCTCCCCTTTTTCAATGCGATCCACAATCGCCTCATAAAGTGGTTTTGAGATTATTGAAGTGTTGCCCTCGCGGTGCTGCTCGGACATATCCACGATGTGTATCTCGGGCAGAACTTTCGTCCCGGCACGCTCTGTCAGTTCAAGCCGCCTGTATACACCTTTTTCACTCCGCGCATAAGTTTCCAGGCTCGGCGTCGCCGTACCCAGGATCAATGGACATTTATGGCGTCTGCTCCTGAATTTGGCAACTTCCGTCGCATGGTACATCGGACGGTCACCCTGCTTATACGTCGTTTCATGTTCTTCGTCAATGATGATGACACCGACATTTTCAAACGGGGCGAATACACTGCTACGTGCCCCTACGGATACCCTCGCCCTGCCTTCTTTGATCTTGCGCCACTCATCATATTTTTCCCCGGGTGACAATCCGGAGTGGAGCACTGCCACATCATCTCCGAACCGCATTTTAAAACGGTTCACCATCTGCGGTGTCAGCGCAATTTCAGGAACAAGCATTATGGCCGTCTGTCCTGCTTCCAGTGCCTTCTGGATGACCTGGAGGTAGACTTCGGTCTTGCCGCTGCCTGTAATGCCGTGAAGCAGGAAGGTTTCTGCCGATTGCTGATCCATTGACCGTTCAATTTCCCCGTACGCAAATTGTTGTTCCTCATTTAAAACTTTTGGCTGGTCATATTCAAAAATACGGCCGGAGTATGGATCCCGTTCAATTTCAACATCCACCTTATCAATCAGGCCCTTTTTATACAGCGTGTTCACCATGCCGTTTGAATAGCCTTCTTCCTCGAGATTCCTGACCAGCACTGGTTCAGAGGACATTTCAATCCGCTCAAGCAGCTCGATTTGCTTTTTTGCACGACCAAGGTCAGGCTCGGGCGTTTTCAGCGAATAAACACCCAGAGCAGTCTTTTTTCGGGTGTGCTGGGATATGATAGTCTCCTCAGTGAGAGCACCTGATTTGATGTACGGCCGGAGGGTACTCAACTGTTCTGCTGTCAGCCTGCTTGTTTCAACGTCATCTGAAAAGCCGAGATTCGCGAGTGTTTCCGACGCAGCAGCGTCTTCTTCAGCCACTCTGATGACCTTTTTATAATTCGCCTTGAGCGCAGATGGGAGGATTGTTTCTATCACACTGATATACTGATCCACATAATATTCCGCGAGGTATTTCGCTATCACGATCATCTCTTCGGTGAGGACCGGTTCAATATCCAGGGTCCGTGCAATCGGCTTGATCTTTGACGGATCAAAATCTGCCATTCCTTTAATATTCATTACATAACCCTGGATCGTCCTGCGGCCGAAAGGCACGAGCACCCTGTGGCCCACTCTGATGATATCCTGCATTCCTTCAGGAATTCTGTAGTCGAAGACCTGATTGACACTTTTACTCGGTACATCGACTATGACTGAAGCAAACATCAACCATTCCACCTCTTAACAATCGTCTTGATGATTTCTGCACCGAGCGTCTGTTTATCCATTTTAGGATAAGGCTGTTCGAAACCATCTTTGAACAGCATGACCACTTCGTTATCATCGCTGTTCATCCCGATTCCTTTGTCGGACACATCGTTCATTACGATACAATCTGCATTCTTCTTTTCAAGTTTTCCCGCTGCGTATTTGCGTACATCATCAGTTTCCGCTGCAAAGCCGACAACGAACATATCACCTTTACGCTCACCGACATATTGGAGGATGTCCTGTGTCTTTTTAAGTTCGATGGACAACGCATCATCACCCTCCGTCTTCTTCATTTTGGAATCATGCACTTCCGTCGGTGTAAAATCACTGACCGCAGCTGTAAATATCCCAATGTCCGCATCCATATGACCTTTGACAGCCTCGAACATTTCTTCGGTGGATTCCACATCGATGCGGGTGACATTACCTGGTGCCGGAAGATTGACCGGTCCGCTGACGAGCACAACTTCCGCCCCTCTTTCTGAGGCCGCTTCTGCGATGGCATACCCCATTTTCCCGCTTGAATGGTTTGTCAGATAGCGGATCGGGTCGATCGCTTCACGCGTCGGACCTGCTGTAATCAGTACTTTCTTCCCCGCAAGTGTCCGGTCGATTGAAAGCATGTCTTCGATATAGCTTTTTATTTCCGGTACATTGGCCATCCTGCCCTTGGCATTATATCCACATGCCAAAAAGCCGGATTCGGCATCGATGAAACGATACCCTTCACCCATCAGTGCCTGTATGTTGCGCTGGACTGCCGGCTGGTTGTACATATGCACGTTCATGGCCGGCGCCATGATCACCGGTTTGGTATTGGCTGCCAGGACATTCAGAAGCATGTTGTCATAAATACCATTTGCAAGCTTTCCGATCGTATTAGCCGTTACAGGCGCCACCACGATGAGGTCCGCCCATTCCCCGATGTTGATATGTGATATGACTGATGGGGCTTCTTCTTTGAAAGTATTCGTGTAGACGTGATTGCGGCTGATGGCCTGGAAAGCGAGCGGTGTTACAAATTCTAGTGCATTATCAGTAAGCACAACACGGACTTCATGGTCCGCCTGGATCAATTTACTCGTAAGATCGATTGCTTTATAGGCAGCGATGCCGCCTGTCACACCTATTACAATATTTGCCATATCCTCACCTCTTTAAAAAAAGCTGACAATGAATTGTCAGCTAGCGTTGTTCTGTCACTTTGTTTTCAGCGATTTCCTCTAAAGCACGGCTTACGGTCTTAAGCGTCTTATATTCATCCAGAATCAAGGCGTCCGGTTCATCCTGCAGGTGACGTGCGCGTTTCGCGGCCATTGTCACTACGAGATACTTGGAATCGACATTCTTTTTGAGTTCATGAATTGATGGGTACAACATTAATTATTAACCTCCAGGAGCATTCTTAATTTAGATTCGACGCGTGCACGCCTCATGTGGGATGCTTCCACGATGCATTGAACACGCTGGCGGGCAGCATCTACATCATCGTTCACAACTACATAATCATACAGGTTCATGAGTTTCAGCTCACGTTTGGCTTCTTCAATGCGGTGTCTGATGATGTCCGGGGAATCCGTTCCGCGATTGACAAGCCTTTCTTCCAATTGAGTGAGATTCGGTGGAGCCAGGAAGATAAAAAGTGCATCCGGAAATTTCTCCCTGACCTGTTTCGCACCTTCGACTTCAATTTCCAGGAATACATCATGTCCATCCGCCATTGTCTGTTCTACATATTCTACAGGAGTCCCATAGTAATTGCCGACATATTCGGCATACTCGATAAACTTATCCTGTTCGATGAGTGACTCGAATTCTTCCTTTGTCTTAAAGAAATAGTCGACGCCATCCACTTCCCCTTCACGCATTTGTCTTGTTGTCATTGAGATCGAGTATTTAAAATCCGTATCCGGATGATCAAAGATTGCCTTTCTCACGGTGCCTTTACCGACACCCGACGGTCCGGAAAGAACAATTAGAAGTCCCTTTTCTGAAGTCATAACACGTAACCTTTCTATTTGTAATTACCTCTTAATGTACCATATATAAGTTTAAAATTCATCATAAAATCACTGCACAGTTCAAACTCTCACATTTCATGTTAAAATATAGGATAGCAAAATTACAGGAGGAACTACCAATGGCATTTGACGGCAACTTCATCCATGCACTCACCCATGAACTTAACATATTGGAAAAAGGCAAGATTAATAAAATCCAGCAGATGGATGACACTTCTCTCGTATTCAAAATCCGTTCGCAGGGGGCTAATCATAATCTTCTGGTCAGTGCACATCCGATGTATGCACGGTTCCATCTGACCGAGCAGAAATATGAGTTTCCGTTCAACCCACCGATGTTCCTGCGTGTCGCCAGAAAACATATCGAGGGCGGAATCATCACAGGCATCCGGCAGATTGGCAACGACCGCCGTGTGGAGTTCCATATACAGTCCCGCAATGAGATCGGGGATGATGTGGAGCGCATCCTCATTTTGGAAGTCATGGGCAGGCATTCGAACATCATCATCACAGACGAAAAATATAATATACTGGACGGCATAAAGCATCTGACACCGAATAATAATGCCCGGACCATCATGCCCGGTTTCCCTTACGGTGCGCCGCCCACTGCGGAAAAACTCAATCCGCGGACAGATGAAATAGAAAAGCTGCCTGCCCGCATTGATTTCAACAGCGGAAAAGTCGGCAAACAGATCATCACGGCTGTAGAGGGATTCAGTCCTTTATTCGTCAAAGAGATCGAACACACAGCAGGGCATTTCACAAATAAAAACATCGTCAATGCAGTAAGGGAAACAATGGCTGCAGCAGAAGAGATAAGTCCCTCCATCTACGACAATAACGGCAAAGAAGTATTTTATTTCACTAAGCTCCGCCACCTCGGGGAACCCGGGGAAACATTCGATACACTGTCGGAATTGGTGGACCACTATTATCACAACCGCTATCAGACTGCTCTGGTCAAACAGAAGGCGAATGACTATCTCAATGTCATCACCAGGGAATACGAACGGACCGGAAGGAAAATCGAGAAGTTGAAGGATGACCTGCGAGAAGCCGGGGAGAAAGACATATACCAAAAGTACGGTGAACTGCTGACTGCCTATATGCACCAAGTCAAACCGTATGAGGAATCAGTGGAAGTGATGGACTATTATACCAATGAATATATCAGCATTCCGCTGAATCCGAATATTTCACCGAGTGATAATGCCCAAAAATATTACAGCAGATACAACAAGCTCAAAAAACGTGAAAGTGCAGCCAGCGGACAGCTGGACCAGGCCCGGATGGATATGGAATATTTCTCCCGTCTGCTGCATCAGATGGAAGAGATTACAACCGCAGAAGAAGTTGATGAAATCCGGGAGGAGCTGCATGAACAGGGCATAATCCGGATCAAACGGAACAATTCTGCAAAGAAAAAGAAGAAGCGCCAGATTCAGCTTCACGAATATCGGACGACGAATGGCTTGACTGTACTGGTTGGTAAGAACAACAAGCAGAACGACTATCTCACCTCCAGGAAAGCCCAGAACAATCACTTGTGGTTCCATACAAAAGACATTCCAGGTTCCCACGTTGTGATTACACATCCGGAGGAGCAGATTGAAGATCAGGATATACTGGAAGCGGCTATCCTGGCCTCCTATTTCTCAAAAGCGAAGGCATCCGAGTCTGTTCCGGTCGATTTCACCGAAATACGGCATGTGCATAAAATCAGCGGTGCAAAACCCGGTTTTGTCACTTACACAGATCAGCAGACAGTATTTGTAACCCCGGAGAAGAAAAAAGTGGAGAGCATGGAAGTGAAATAAGTTTATATCATACTGACGGACCTTTACAGGTCCGTTTTTTAATTGGGACAGCCGAAGCCGTTAAGGAATAATAAAAGCATCCACGATTGAAACCATCGACAGAGCCCCCTCCTCTTATAAGAGGAGGGGGCCGACCTGCAGCAATAAACGATCATTTTTCATACAGTTCGACATACTGCCTGGCAGAATTTGCCCAGCTGTAGTCGGAGGCATTCATATTTCTGCACAATGATTCCATATGTTCATCTTCACCGTATAATTTTAAACTGTATGCCAGTCTCTCCAGCAGCTCATGTGCAT
The DNA here is from genome assembly GCA_964437955.1 of uncultured Staphylococcaceae bacterium. Taxonomy (GTDB): domain Bacteria; phylum Bacillota; class Bacilli; order Staphylococcales; family Salinicoccaceae; genus Salinicoccus. The sequence continues at coordinate 18,094 of CAYTIR010000020.1, read as the reverse complement.
TGTAGTTTTCAAAAGACAGCCCGTTGCCGGTCTGATCGAATTCATTATATGGTCTGACTGTATCTTTCAGCCCGCCTGTTTCCCGCACAATCGGGGCACTCATATATCGGATGGCAATCAGCTGCCCCAGGCCACATGGCTCGAAAAGGCTCGGCATGATGAAAAAATCGCTTGAGGCATATATCCTTCTCGCGTAAGGTTCACTGAACCCGAGCGTGACATGCACTTTTCCTCGATGGTCGTCTGCCAGAGACTTGAAATATGCTTCGTATTCATCATCACCGGAACCGAGGACAACGAGCTGGACATCAGATTCGAGGAATTCATGCATGATGGCTCGGATCAGATCCAGGCCTTTTTGTGCAACCAGCCGTGTGACGATGCCGTACAACGGTACTTTCTCATCCACCTCGAATCCTAGTTCCTCCTGCATTGCACGTTTATTTTTCAATTTGGTCGCCCGTGAAGATCTGAATCTGTAATCCAAAGCTTTATCCCGCAGAGGGTTATAATCTACAATATCCAGACCATTGACGACACCGTGAAGATCCCCTCTTCTGTACTCCAACACTGTCTCCAGACCTTCTCCGAAAAACGGTGTGAGAATTTCATTCGCATAAGTATCCGAAACAGTGGTTATGATGTCTGCATGATGGATGGCGGCTTTCATCATGTTCATCATTCCCCGCCATTCAAAACCTGCAAAATGTTCCATCTCTAGATTCAGCAGTTCACCAAACCCTGAATGCTCGAACCACCCCTGATATTTAATGTTGTGAATCGTATAGACAGTCTTCATGCCTTGATGGGGGCGCTTTATGCTGCCGATTGCTACAGCTGCTCCAGTCTGCCAGTCATGACAATGCAGCACGTCGAATTTTTCATCAGTCCTGTACATGAATTCAATGATTGCATTTGAGAAATAAATAAAGCGTTCCCCGTCATCGACATAACCGTACAGGCCATCACGATTGAAATAGTACTCATTGTCCACAAAATAATAGTCGATGCCCCTGTCATGGTATTTCAAGATGCGCGTATACTGGTTCCGCCACCCCACCGGAGTGCTGAATACAGTGACCTCTTCCATTTTTGGACGGTAATCCGATTGTATGATTTCTTTATACAGAGGCAGAATAACAGAAACACCCACCCCTTCTTTCACCAGTGACTGCGGAAGGCTGCCGATAACATCCGCCAGACCGCCCGATTTCACAAACGGTGTACATTCACTTGCTGCAAAAAGTACATGTTTCATGCTGATATCCCCTCTCTTTCAAGTCATTAAATGGTTGAACGTTTAGCAACGACGTAAGGTCTGTCTTCAGAACCGATGAGTTTACGGTCCTCTGTGATGGTTACACCTTTATCCAAAATGACATTTTCTATATATGCACCCGATTCTATCGTACAGTTTGCAAAAATCACTGAGTTTCTGACAGTGGCTCCTTTTTTGATTGTCACATTCCTGGAAATGACAGAGGATTCAACGGTTCCTTCCACTTTTACACCATTTGCAACTATGGATGATTTTACACTGCTGTCCTTTTTGTATAATGTTGGCGGGTTCGTGCTGATTTTAGTGTTTACCAGATTTTTCCCGTGGAAGAACTCGCGGTACCTTTTCTTGTCCAGCAGAGACATACTGTTTTTGAAATAGGATTGGACAGAATGGAAATAATAGGTTGTGGCTTCGATGTCATAGAATCCAGTCTGGAATTGGTCGATCCTTTCCCTTATACCGTTGTGGAACAGGTTCGGCTTATAATTGTCAATACAATGGCGCACAATTTCACCCAACACCTCTTTTTTGATGATATACACACCGGTGTAGACATGATTATTATTAAGATCGTTGTTAAAACCGACAACCCTTTCTTCCTCAGTCAGCAATTTCAGCATCGGGGCACTTGGTATGTTATCCTTCGGACGTTTTTCACATATGAATGTAATGTCATTGTCCTGTTGCTTGTGCAATTCAACCGCTTTTTGATAATTCGTATTCATAATGAATTGTGAACCAGCAATGAGTACATGATTTCCTTTGAAACGCTTGAAGAGATCGGAATGATTATGGAAATGCTTCAAATCTCCCTCCGAAATATCCGAAGGATCGTTCCAATCAGGCGGCAATACGAAAATCCTTGAGTTCCTGCCTTCAAAACCGAAATCTTCCTTGCGGCTGAGATGGTCAAGCAAGGATCTGAATTTATTGCCTGCAAATACTCCGACAGTTTTTATGCCTGTATATGACATGTTCGTAAGTGTAAAATCAATGAGCCGATATCGTCCCATAAATGGCATGGAGCCACCACTCCTGAAATATGTCAGATCTTCAAATTCATCTTTTTCCGACTGCAGATTCACCAATCCGAGAACATCACTATTCATTTCGTCCGCCTCCTCCAGTCAAATAATCACTCAAAGTATCTTTGCTCAGAACAACAGGTTCTTCCCCTGTCGATGCAATAACAGTATTATCCGGAATCTCGAGGCCTGTTGTCACAATCACACGATCCAGTTTCACGTTCTCCCCAATTACTGCATCAGGCAGTATTATGGAAGACTTTACATCCGCTCCCTCTTTCGTCTCGACTCCGATGAACAGAATTGAGTTCTCAATTCGCCCTTCAATGAACGAACCTGATGAAATCAGGGAGTTGGTTATCTCGGCAGTGTCTCCTATGTATTCAGGAGGCCTGTTCTCTTCATTCGGATATGTCGCCCATGTTTTTGACATCAGCAATGTCTGGAAATCCTCTTTCAGCAGATCCATGTTCGCTTCCCAGTAACTTGAAACCGTTCCGACATCCTTCCAGTATCCTTTGAACTTATAGGCAAACAGACGCTTTCCATCGGCAAGCAGCTTAGGAATGATATCTTTACCGAAATCGTGATCACTCGATTCGTCTTTCTCATCTTCCAGCAAGTACGGTCTGATCATTTTCCAATTGAATATATAGATTCCCATTGATGCGAGATTATTTTTGGGATGTTCCGGCTTCTCATCGAATTCATAGATGCTTAAGTCTTCATTGGTATTCAGTATCCCGAAACGGCTGGCTTCTTCCATCGGAACCTCGATGACGGATATGGTTGCATCAGATTCCTGTTCCCTGTGGAATTCCAGCATCTTGGTATAATCCATCTGATAAATATGGTCTCCGCTCAATACCAACAGCTCATCGGGTTCGTGCTGTTCTACATAATTCATATTTTTAACGATTGCATCTGCTGTTCCGGCGAACCAGGATCCGCCCGCCCTGTTGGAGAAAGGAGCGAGTACACTGACACCGCCGTGTTGCCGTTCCAGGCCCCAGGGCTTACCGATGCCAATGTGTTTATTGAGCATTAGCGGTGAATACTGGACGATGACCCCCGCTGTTGAAATATCGGAATTGGCCAGATTACTCATCGTGAAATCAATGATCCGGTACTTACCGCCAAATGGAACGGCTGGTTTCGCCAAGTCCTTCGTCAATTCACCCAGACGTGTTCCTTTACCTCCTGCTAAAAGCATGGCTACAACTTTAGACGTCATTTTACATACCTCCATCGGAATTTTTTTCAATTTCAAATACCTGGAATGCCAAAGGTGCCACTGTCACTTTTATATGCTGTGCTTCTCTCATGTGCCTTTCGTCAAAGCTGAAATGCCGTCCTTCATTGATTACACCGGAGCCGGAATATTGTGCACTGTCACTATTGAATATTTCCCTGTAGGTCCCCGGGTACGGGACAGGAATTTTAAAATCATTATAGACATCCGGCCTGTAGTTCAATATACATATTTTCATCTCCGTACCTGACTGTCTGATGTAACTGAAAATCGAATGTTCTGCATCATCAACTACAAGCCAGCGGAATCCTTCAGGTTCATAATCCGCCATGTAAAACTCCCCATGTTCCCTGTAAAGCCTGTTCAGATCCTGAACATATTTTTTCACATTCCGATGATAGGGGTATTCCAACAGATTCCAGTCCACCTGTGACCTGTCTTTCCATTCATGATACATGCCTATTTCCTGCCCCATGAATAAAAGCTGTTTTCCCGGTTCGGACATCTGACTGCCGTAGAGGAGCCTTACTTGGGCAAATTGCTGCCACTGGTCACCATACATTTTTTCAAGCATTGATTTTTTACCGTGGACGACCTCGTCATGGGACAGCGGCAATACGTAATTCTCGTTGTATTTATATGCCAGGGAAAATGTCATCCGGTTATGGAAGTAATCCCTGTGACTGAAATCCTTATCCATATACGACAGCCGGTCATGCATCCACCCGAGATCCCACTTGAAGTTGAATCCGAGCCCCCCCACATCCACCGGGGAAGTTACGTTAGGTATATCCGAGGAATCTTCGGCCATCATCAATAGTGAGGCATCATAGCTAAATACTGCCGTATTCAACTTTTTCAGAAAACTGATACCTGCCTTGTTTTCTTCTGTTCCATCAGCATTATAGATTTTTTCATTCGGAGCATGGTTTTCAAAGTTAAGATCGATCATGCTGTGCACTGCATCCACCCTGAGTCCGTCAATATGGAATTCCCTGAACCAATACAACGCTGCTGATATAAGGAATGACTGTATTTCCGGTCTGCCATAGTCGAATGTCAGTGTCCCCCACTGTCTTTTGTCTGCAATCCGCACGTCCGGATGTTCATATGTCGGCGACCCGTCGAATATACGCAGGCCGTGGTCGTCTCTGCAGAAATGAGCAGGTACAAAATCCATGATCACACCGATGTCTGCCTTATGGAGTTCATTGATCAGAAACTTCAGTCCTTCAGGATTACCGTAACGGCTGGTGGCAGAGAAGTAGCCTGTCACCTGATATCCCCATGACAGATCATACGGATACTCGGTAAGGGGCAGAAATTCTACATGGGTATAATTCATTTCTTTCAAATAAGGGATGAGTGCTTCTGCAGTTTCGATGTAGGTGTAATGGGCTAGATCAGTCTGTTCATCTTCTGTCAAACCTTCGGTTTCCTTGACAGAATGCCTTATCCAAGTTCCAAGATGCATTTCATATATACTGATCGGAGACTGATATACATTGGATTTCCGACGCCTGTCCAGCCATTCATCATCAGTGAATTTAAAATCATCCTCATAGATGACACTTGCTGTTTGGGGCCGTTTTTCATGATACAGGCCATAGGGGTCTGACTTCAGATGGGATGTTCCGTTAAAATGTATCCGGTACTTATAGATGTCTCCCATTGATAGTTTGCCGGTTCTGAAAATCCAGAGGCCATTTTCACCAAGTGGTTCAAAATCCATGTCCTCTCCCGTAAAATCATTCATGTCACATGCAAGCTGGACATGGTCAGCTTTCGGGGCCCATGTTATGAAACGTACGGTACCATCTCCTTCAAGGTGCGCACCTAAAAATTCATAAGCTTTGAAATGGTTTCCCTGGTGAAACAGATATTTGTCCAGATCAAAATTACCTTTGCTCAAATATTCCACCCCTTTCGGTTATAATATAGTTGTACCCTCACATACCAGTATACAACGAATCATCATAAATATATCAATTATTAATCTATTTTATCGAAATTTTCCAAATATTAATATTCATAGGCGATTTTTATTAAAATATGCCCTTTTGAACATCAGTCTGGAGGAATTTATGTTTAGAGCCTATCTTGATTCATCAAATGAAATTACAATTACGCCTTTCAAAGGTGATGAGGTGATATGTGAAGATATCAGCGTCATCCAGAATGATGTCCCATTGGATCACAGCAGTAATTCCATTTCCAATGGTTGCATCAGGCTGAACTTATCAAAAGACATCAACCTGGATGCTTATACAACTGTAGAATACCAGGGAGAGCATCATCCTTTACTCATGGGGAAATATTTACAGTCCATTGAATTCGACATGAAATATTCGACTGACGTCCAAATGGGTGCCGTGTACAGCCGGACTCATACTGTATTCAGAGTCTTCGCGCCGACAGCAGTTGAATGCCGCCTTCTGATCGATCATCAATATCATGGAATGGAAAAGATAAACGGGTACTTCGAAGCAACCGTGAACGAGGACTGTCACGGCAGACATTATCATTATGAAGTCAGTCATAATGATGTGACGCATTTTGTCATCGATCCCTATGTCAAAGGTGTTTCTGCCAACTCCAAAGAAGCAATGGTCATTGATTTCGAACGTATCAATCCAGACTACCGTAATCATTCCATTCCCGATATTTCAAATGAAGAGGCAATCATCTATGAGACCCACGTCCGTGATATGTCCATCCACCCAAACAGCGGTGTTAAAAAGGATTGGCGGGGAAAATATTTAGGTATGGCGGAACATGCCTGTACAAAGCATGGACTATCGAGTGGTCTCAATTATGTAAAAGAACTCGGGGTTACACATATAGAACTTATGCCCGTTAATGATTTCCTCACAGTCGACGAACTGAATACCGGAAAGAACTATAACTGGGGATATGACCCTAAGTTTTTTATGGTACCTGAAGGCAGCTATGCCACTGATGCCAAAAATCCCGTCACCCGCATACTTGAGCTGCAAAAACTGATTAGGACTCTGCATGAAAATGGCATGAAAGTAATACTTGATGTCGTTCTCAATCATGTTTATGAAGTGGAGAACTCAAGTTTCGAAAAGCTCGTCCCAGGTTACTATTTCAGACACAACGAAGACTTGTCCCTTTCAAACGGTACAGGTGTCGGAAATGACTTCGCATCGGAAAAACTGATGGGACGGAAGTTTATTCACGACACCATTTCCTTCTGGCTTGATGTTTACCGGATAGACGGATATCGGTTCGACCTGATGGGTTCGATTGATATAGAAACGATGCAGGGAATTGAAGAACTGGCGAAAGAAAAAGACAGGGAAATACTCCTGCTCGGGGAGGGATGGGATCTTCCGACTGCCCTCGAACAGCCTAAAAAAACTTTGCCCGGATTCAAGGAACGCATCCCGTCACTCCACTTTTTCAATGACTACTTCCGCGATGCCGTCAAAGGCAGCAATTTTGAATTGATGGCAAAAGGGTATGTAAATGGTGAAGGGACAGGCATAGACATAATCCGCAAACTGTTTATCGGTCAGTTTGAGGAGTTTTCAGCGAATATGAGCATAAACTATGTTGAAGTCCATGATAATCACACATTGTACGACCGTCTGAGATATTCTTCCGGCAAACGGCAATACGTTCTCGAAAGTCAGCATCAGCTGGCCACAGCCCTTGTGCTTCTATCATTTGGCACGCCATTCCTTCACGCAGGCCAGGAATTCTTCCGTACTAAGTACGGCCACGGCAATACCTACAACCTGAGTGACATGCTGAACAGGATGGACTGGAATCGCCGTACCAAATATCAGGACAATATCGAGTTTGTAAAATCACTTATAGAATTTCGAAAAAAAGAACCGGTTTTCAGATTGAAAGACAGCGCATCCATAGAAAAAGCCGTATCCTTCTTAACTTTCCATCATCTTTCCAATGTATTTGGTGTTAGAATCAATTATGAAGAGAGTGATTTCATCATCATGATCAATCCGACAGAAAACTCAGCCGAGCTTGAATTTGAAAGTGATGAGACATACAGGATTAAAATTTCCAATCAAAGGAATGTGGATAAAGCGATATACAAAAATAGTTTTTATATAAAAGGCTATGAAGTTGCAGTGCTGTTAAAAGTGGAATCTGAATCTATAAATATTGAGGAGTGTGGAATGAATGGATAGGAAACAGTGGGAAGCCCATATTGAAAACAGTTTTATAGACACAGAGCATTACGAATCACTAAGTGAAATTGAAAAGGAAGATGCGTTCTCTGCCACCCTTTCTTTTGGCACAGCTGGAATCAGGGGGAAAATAGGACTCGGACCAAACAGGCTGAACCGCTTCACTGTTGAGAAAGTGGCTTTGGGACTGGCTCATTCACTTAAAGATGAAACTGATCCGCTTGTCGTAATCGGCTATGATACGAGACATTTCTCCCCTGAATTTTCAAGTACTATGGCTTCCGTCCTCGCTCATAACGGCATTGATGTAAAAGTGACAAAACAATATACATCAACGCCTGAACTTTCATTCTTTGTACGGCAGTACAGTGCTTCCATCGGAGTGATGATCACTGCCAGCCATAATCCGCCTGAGTATAACGGCATAAAAGTATATGGCCCGGACGGTGCACAGCTGATCGATGCACCTGCTGCAGAACTCAGCGGGAAAATCAATGCGATAGAGGATATCTTTGCAATCGAAAGCCAGCCGTTTGATGAGGGACTAGATAAAGGCATCATTCAATATGTCAGCAGTGAAATGGAACAGAGCTATAAAGATCATGTCACTGAATTTATCGGAAACATCCCTGAATCGGATCTGTCCATCGTATTTTCCAGCCTTCACGGTACAAGTGTGCCGATTGTACCTGAACTGCTGGACAGACTTGGATTCAAAAACTATTCACTCGTCAGTGACCAGTGTGTACCTGATGGGGATTTCCCCACTACAGCATCACCGAACCCGGAAAGCCCGGAAGCATTCGATCACTCAAAAGAACTCGGTAACCAAACAGATGCAGATCTGCTGATTGCCACCGATCCGGATGCAGATAGAATGGGTGTTGTTGTCAGACACGAAGGTGAATACGTACACCTGAACGGAAATCAGCTCGGTATTTTATTACTGGACTACAGAATCAAAGAAGAGAGAGACAAAACACCGGTAGTCATCAAGTCCATCGTGACAAGTGACCTTGGACGGAAAATTGTTGATGATGCCGGCGGTAAAATGATAGAAGTGCTCACAGGGTTCAAGTATATCGGCGAACAGATAAAGGCACTGGAAAATGACGATGAAAACAGATTCGTACTTGGATATGAGGAAAGCTACGGTTACCTGCTTGAACCTTTCGTCAGGGATAAAGATGCTGTCCAGGTGGTGCCTTATATTGTATCAATGGCCGCCAGTCTTAAAAATAAAGGGCGCACACTCGTAGATGCGCTGGAAGCAATATACAGTGAACACGGCCGTATCATGGAAGTTCTGTACAGCCACACCTTCGAAGGCACGGCCGGACGAGAAAACATCGATGAAATCATGAACCAGTTCAGACGGAATACGCCAAAGGAAATCGGCAGCAGGAATGTCATCCTGACCGAGGATTTCCTGGAACAGAGAAGAACTGACAGCAGCGGAAAGACAGGAAAAATCAATCTTCCTAAAGCCGATGTGATCAAACTGCACTTTGAAGATGGCTGGATCGCTCTCAGACCTTCCGGTACTGAACCTAAAATCAAATTGTATGTATCACTGCAAAGCAGTCATATTGAACAGGAAGCAAAGATCATCAATGATATGATTTTCGGTGTATAACATAAAAAGCGGCTCAATTTGAGCCGCTTTTTCATTTATAGACTGTTTTTGAAATCAATGACCGTCTCTCTTTGTGCATGTGAAAGGTTGCCTTTTTCAGTGCTGATATCAAGAAGTGCGTCCAGATTGCTCAGTGTGTGCCAGGATAATCCAGCTTCAGCAAACGCCTGCTCCGCTTTTTTGATACCATAAGTGAATATCGCAATGACATGCAGCACTTCCGCATCATTTTCCTTCAGGGCATCCGCTGCTTCCAGGCTTGATCCGCCGGTTGAAATCAGATCTTCAATCAGCACTACTTTTTTTCCTGAGACGTCTGCGCCTTCTATCTGGTTTCCTTTGCCGTGTTTTTTCTTCGATCCCCTGACATAACACATCGGCAGTTTCATCCGTTCACTTATATATGCTGCATGAGGTATACCGGCAGTTGACGTTCCTGCTATGATCTCCGCTTCAGGAGCAAGCGTTTTTATCAGTTCCGTGAATGCATCTGCTATTTCACTTCGTGCATCTGTATCCCCGATGACTTTTCTGTTATCACAATAGATTGGTGAAATGATGCCGCTTGACCAGGTAAAGGGATCATCCGGTCTCAACTCCACTGCATTTATGTTCAAAAGTATTTCTGCAATTCTTTCTTTCATGCCAACTCGTCCCCGCTTTCCCACATTTCTTTTATGATTCTGTATTTTTCCACAGGGTCCGCCGCCTGAGTAACAGAACGGCCCACTACGATGTAATCAGTACCCAGCTTACTTGCTGATGCAGGTGTCACCACACGGTTCTGATCATCTTTGGAATCTTCCTGCAATCTGATTCCAGGCGTTACAGTCAAAAAGTCAGTGCCGCAATGATCATGGATCATCTCTGATTCAAGCGGTGAAGATACAACACCGTCCAGTCCTGCCTTTTTGGCGAGCATAGCATAATTTTTTACACTCTCCTCAAGGGTAAGAACCGACTTCTGTTCGTCTTTAACATTACTGTCATCCATGGAAGTCAACTGGGTGACTGCAATCAGCAGACCCTCGGGATTAGCTGATTTGAAGGCTTCCAGAGCGCGTTGCATCATTACTGTCCCGCCCTGGGCATGCACATTCGTCATTTGGACATCCAGCCTGCCCAGTCCAGCCATCGCTTTGGCAACTGTATTTGGAATATCGTACAGCTTCAAATCCAGGAAGATGTCGTGCCCCATTGACCGGATTTCTTTAATAATCCCCGGGCCGTTCTGCAAATAAAGCTCCATGCCGACTTTAACGAACAAAGGCTCATTGTAGAGAGCAAGAAACTTTTTTACTTCTGTCATTGTGCCAAAATCGAGTGCAATGATCGGTCTGTTCATTAAAAGCCACTCCCCTGCAATGTTTTATATGCACGGCCTTTGATATCATGCAGATGTGCAAGTCCCATCTCTTCAACCCTCTCATCAAGTCCCTGTATTAATTCAGGGCATATATATGGGTTTGTGAAATTCATTGTGCCGACCGCAACTGCATCTGCACCGACTGAAATATAATCCAATATATCATCGACATCCGCAATCCCCCCCATGCCGATGATGGGAATATCAGGGTTGTGCTGCCTCACTTGATAGATCATATTCAGACTGACCGGTTTGATGGCCGGCCCGCTGAGGCCACCCGTAATGTTGGAAATGACCGGCCGGCCGTCCCTGCCAAGCCTCATGCCGACAAGCGTATTGATCATCGTCAGGCCGTCCGCCACATCCGACACACTTTTAGCCATTGCAGTAATATCAGTGACATTCGGCGAGAGTTTCACATAGACCGGCACATCCGAAACTTCCTTCACAGCCGCAGTCAGACGTTTTGCTGTATCTGGATCTGTGCCGAACTGTATTCCGCCTTCTTTTACGTTTGGACATGAGATGTTAAGCTCAATCGCCTTCACATTACTTACTTTTGAGATTTTATCGGCGACGATTTTATAATCTTCGATTGCCGTGCCGGCGACATTGGCGATGATTGGTACATCATACTTTTCCAGATACTCAAGCTCATGCTGGATGATATGATCGACGCCCGGGTTTTGCAACCCGATTGCATTGAGCATTCCGCTCGATGTTTCTGCAACTCTCGGGGTGGGGTTTCCAGTCCTGGGCTCATGCGTCGCCGCCTTGATCATGATGGCACCAAGCTTGGACAAATCATAGAGTTTTGAAAATTCTTCACCGAAGCTGAAACAGCCGGAGGCCGGCATGACCGGATTTTTCAAGTCAAGGCCCGGCAGGCTGATTTTGAGTCTTTCACTGTTCACAGGACAATCTCCCCTTTTCTGAATACTGGTCCTTCTGTACACAGCTTGATGTAATCACCCTCAGAAGTTTCACAGACACATGCATAGCATACGCCGAAACCACATCCCATACGTTCTTCCAGTGAGATGTAACCATCCAGATCCATCGTCTCGGAGAGAACCTTGAGCATGACTTTCGGCCCGCATGCATAGAACAGATTGAAATCATCCTTCAACTCTCTGATGATATCCGTGACGAACCCTTCGGTCCCGTATGAGCCATCTGCAGTCGCTACATATGTTTCACCAAGCGCTTCGAATTTTTCTTCGTAAAAAACATCTTTTTTCGAGTTGAAACCGAGCACGTGAGTCGTTTTCACACCCATTTCATTCAGCTGCTTTGAAAGTTCATATAAAGGAGGCACCCCAATTCCGCCTCCAATGATCAATACATGGTCATTTCGTTCCAGTGGATAGCCGTTGCCGAGCGGGGATAGGATATCCAGTGTATCTCCCGCTCTGAGCTCCGACATCTTTTTAGTACCCGCCCCGTCAGCACGGTAGACGATTGTAAACTGCGACCGGTCATGATCGATGTCCGCGATTGAGATTGGTCTTCTCAGTACGTGCTCCGTTGAATCCCCTACTCTGACATGTACAAATTGCCCGGGCCGTTTCATGCCGGAAGTGATGGATCCTTCCAGCACCATTTCATAGATGTGATCTGCAATCTGCTTTTGACTTTTAATATTCATCAGATTTTTCATCTTGTCACCTACATATTTTCCATATTGAATGTCATGCTTTCTATCACTTCCACGAGCGTACGTGCAGTATCCAGGGAAGTAAGGCATGGAATGCCGTTTTCAACAGATTCCCTTCTGATGCGGAAGCCGTCGCGTTCAACCTGCTTCCCTTTAGTCATCGTGTTGACGACAATTTGCACACTGCCGTTCTGGATTGCACGCAGCAGGCTGTTCTCTGCGGCACCCACTTTATCCACTGTGACAAATGGTATGTCATGCGCCTTCAAAATCCTGCCTGTACCCTCGGTTGCCATCAGCCTGTATCCACACTGTGACAGTCTGTAGGCGAGGTCCACAGCCTCTTCCTTATCTTTATCGGCGACTGTAAAGAGCACAGTACCATGATCTTTCACTTCAAGGCCGCTAGCTACAAGTCCTTTGAACAACGCTTTGTTCAGACTCATATCTTTCCCCATGACCTCACCTGTCGATTTCATTTCAGGTCCGAGCGTGATATCGACGTTCTTAAGTTTACTGAAGCTGAATACCGGCGCTTTCACATGATAGCCTTCCTTGAATGGTGCAAGTCCGAGAGGATAGCCTGTTTCCTCCAGATCCACACCCAGAATCGCCTTCATCGCAAGGTTCGCCATTGGAATTTCAGTGATTTTACTCATAAATGGTACTGTACGGCTCGCCCTCGGATTCACTTCAAGAACATAGATTTCACCCTGGGAGAGTACGAACTGGATATTGATCAGTCCAACCGTATTCAGTCCGAGCGCAAGTCTTTCAGTGTACTCTCTAAGCGTATCGATCTCTCTGTCCGACAGCGTCACCGGAGGATAGACTGCAATGGAATCACCGGAATGCACGCCTGCACGTTCAATATGTTCCATGATGCCGGGGATGATCACCTTTTCACCATCACTGATGGCATCGACTTCAATTTCTTTACCCGTCAGGTAACGGTCAATCAGTACCGGGTGCTCCGGAGATGCTTTTACCGCATCTCTCATATAATTTTTCAGTTCAGTTTCGTTATAGACGATTTCCATTGCACGGCCGCCAAGAACATAGCTGGGACGCACTAATACCGGATATCCGATATACTCGGCATTCGCGAGCGCCTCTTCCTCATTTGTTGCAGTTTTACCGAGCGGCTGTGGAACATCGATGTCATGGAGCAGCTGTTCAAAACGTTTCCTGTTCTCAGCCCTGTCTAGATCATCCAGTGTCGTGCCCAAAATCTTGACGCCATCCTGCTCCAGCTGATCTGCCAGGTTGATCGCCGTCTGACCGCCGAACTGCACAACCACACCTTCTGGCTGTTCATGTTCGATGATGTTCATTACATCTTCGTGTGTCAACGGTTCAAAATAAAGTTTGTCGGATATTGAGAAATCTGTCGAAACTGTTTCCGGGTTGTTGTTCACAATAATCGCTTCATAACCCGCTTCCTGAATGGCCCATACGGCATGGACTGTTGCATAGTCAAACTCGACGCCCTGGCCAATCCGGATCGGCCCGCTTCCAAGAACAAGGACCTTTTTCTTGTCGCTTCTTACAGATTCATTTTCAAACTCGTACGTTCCATAGAAGTAAGGTGTTGGCGATTCAAATTCAGCTGCACATGTATCCACCATTTTATAAACCGGCATGATGCCATTTTCTTTACGTTTCTGGAAGACTTCGGACTTTTCCATGTTCCATCGGTGCGCGATCACTCTGTCACTGAAACCATATGTCTTTGCCCATTTCAGATGATCGACCGATCCGATGTTCATTTTCAGTTCATGTTCGATATCGATGATATGTTTGAATTTTCTAAGGAAGAACATATCAATTCTGGTCCATTCGTGTATCTCTTCCATGGAAACATCACGCCTCAGCGCTTCTCCAATGTAGAACAACCTTTCATCACTCTGTTCCTTAATCATATGGATGATGAAATCCAGTTCGAAATCGTCACCGTTCGGCAGACCCAGATGATGGACACCGTACTCGAGTGAGCGGATCGCTTTCAAAAGGGATTCTTCATACGTGCGGCCAATTGCCATGACCTCACCTGTCGCCTTCATCTGAGTACCGAGCTTACGTTCGCCTTTTTCAAATTTATCAAACGGGAAACGCGGAATTTTTGATACGACATAGTCAATTGTCGGTTCAAATGCCGCATAACTTTGTTCTGTTACAGGGTTGATCATTTCATCCAGTGTCAGCCCAACAGCTATCTTTGCAGCAAGCTTTGCGATTGGATATCCCGTCGCTTTTGAGGCAAGTGCGGAGGAACGGGATACTCTCGGATTCACTTCTATGATGTAGTAATCAAAGGAGTGAGGATCCAGTGCCAGCTGGACGTTACATCCGCCCTCGATGCCGAGTTCACGGATGACGTTGAGTGATACATCACGGAGCATCTGATTTTCTTTATCGGCCAGAGTCTGTGTCGGTGCAACAACTATCGAATCACCAGTATGAATACCTACAGGATCGATATTCTCCATGTTACAGACGACGATGGCATTGTCATTCGAGTCCCTCATCACTTCATACTCAATTTCTTTGAATCCGGCAATCGATTTTTCCACCAGACATTGGCTGACCGGTGAATATTTCAGACCGTTTGCAACGATTTCCTTCAAATCTTCCTCGTTGTAGCAAATACCACCGCCTGTACCGCCCATCGTAAATGCAGGACGGACGATGAATGGATAACCCACTCTGTCCTTGAAATCGTACGCCTGCTCGATTGTATTGATAATATCTGATTCCGGTACTGGAACTTTCATCTCATTCATCAGTGACCTGAACAGTTCGCGGTCTTCCGCCTGCTTGATGGATTCGAGTTTCGTACCCAGCAGTTCCACATCATTCTCTTCAAGCACACCCAGCCTGTCCAGTTCCACTGCCATGTTAAGACCCACCTGTCCGCCGAGTGTCGGGAGGAGCGCATCCGGCTGCTCTTTGCGGATGATTCTGGAAATAAAGTCGGTTGTCAGCGGTTCTATGTAGACCACATCGGCGATTTCCTTGTCCGTCATGATTGTTGCAGGGTTTGAGTTTACCAGAATGACACGGTAGCCCTCTTCCCTGAGCGCAAGACATGCCTGTGTACCCGCATAGTCAAATTCTGCTGCCTGGCCGATGATGATTGGACCACTGCCTATTACCATGATTGTTTTGATATCTGTACGTTTAGGCATTGTTAGCCTCCTTTTCAATTTCCATCATTTTTACAAACTCATCGAAAAGATATTCTGAATCGTGTGGACCTGCTGATGCTTCCGGGTGGTACTGTACGGAAAATACCGGATGCTTCACATGTTTGATGCCTTCTACCGTCTTATCATTGAGTGCTGTATGAGTAATTGCAAGACCCGTACTCTCAAGTGACTCGCCGTCGATGGCAAAACCATGATTCTGTGCGGTGATTTCGACTTTTCCTGTGCCGTGGTTGATGACCGGATGATTGCTTCCTCTGTGCCCAAACTTCATCTTGAACGTCTTTGCTCCGCACGCGAGACCAATCAGCTGGTGGCCCAGACATATACCGAATAAAGGCACTTTGCCAATCAGATTTTTCACCGTCTTTACGCCGGCTTCGACATCCGTCGGGTTCCCGGGGCCGTTCGACAGCATCACACCGTCCGGCTTCATCCTCAAAATATCTTCCGCACTTGTATTATACGGAACGACTGTGACATCACAGCCCAAAGCATTGAGTGATCTTACGATATTTTCTTTTTTGCCGTAATCGATGAGGACGACCCGGTTTCCTGGGCCGGTTGAAATATATGGCGACTTGGTGGAGACACGCTTCACCTGATCTGTTCTGAAACTTGCCGTCTGAAGCAGCTCAACCAGTTCTTCATGATTTTCATCATCAGTCATGACCGCTTTCATCACCCCGCCATGTCTGATTTTCCGCGTAATGCTCCTTGTGTCCACCCCGCTGATACCGGGAATATCATGCCTTTTAAGAAAAGAGTCCAATGATTCTGATGAACGGAAATTCGACGGTTCCTCACACGCCTCTCTTACAACTACCCCGCGTACCGACGGCAGGAGCGTTTCATTATCTTCAGTGTTTATCCCTGTGTTTCCGATCAGCGGATAGGTGAAAGTAATGATCTGATCCGTGTAGGAAAGGTCTGTGATCATCTCCTGTGCACCCGTCATTGCTGTGTTGAATACCAGTTCACCTTCTGCAGTACGGTCACCGCCGAACCTGTACCCTTCATAAACTGTTCCGTCTTCAAGTACTAGATACCTTTTCTCAGTAAGCATTATTTTTCCTCCTTATATGCAACTCTGCCATCCACGATTGTCATATGAATATCCGCTTCCAACTGTTCACCGTCAAACGGCGTGTTTCTGGCCTTGCTGTAGAACTCTTCCTTTTCCAGCGTGTACTGTTTTTCCAGATCGATTACGGTAACATCTGCATCACGGCCTTCTGCCAGTATACCCATATCGAGGCCGAACACTTCGGACGGCTTGACAGTCATCCAGTCAATCAGCTGCTGCAGCGTGAATACACCTGTTTTTACCAGTTTTGTATAAAGGAGCTGGAATGCATTTTCACTCCCTGTTATACCGAATGGCGCCGTTTCTATGCCGACCGCCTTTTCTTCTTCCGCATGCGGTGCATGGTCAGTGGCGATGCAGTCGATGGTGCCGTCGAGCAATCCTTCGATAAGTGCCTTTTTATCCTCTGATGCCCTGAGTGGCGGATTCATCTTGAAGTTCGGATCAGGCTCAGTGATATCATTCTCGTCAAGGACAAGGTGGTGTGGTGTCACTTCCGCTGTTACATGTATGCCCGCCCGTTTGGCATCACGGATTACACGGACACTTTCCTTAGTACTCACGTGACATACATGGTAATGGCATCCGGCCGCTTCAGCGAGGAGTATGTCTCTGGCAATATGGACCGATTCGGTCACTGCCGGAATTCCCGGTATGCCGAGTTTTTCACTTGTTTTACCTTCATGTATTGCGCCGCCGTGGATCAATGTATTTTCTTCAGTATGGGCGACGATCGGCATGCCTGCTTCAGCACCTCTGTACATAGCCTGAAGCATCATGTCGGCACTTTGAACTCCTACACCATCATCAGTAAAGGCAAATGCACCGGCACGTTTCAATCCATCAAAGTCGACCAGTTCTTTTCCAAGCTGACGTGTAGTGATGGAAGCATATGGCAGTACTTTGACATGAGCAGTATCTTTGATGCGCTGCTGGATTTTATTCATCGTTTCCACAGTATCAGGAACCGGCCGCGTATTCGGCATTGGACATACTGCTGTAAACCCGCCTCTTGCTGCTGCCATTGTTCCTGTCTCTATCGTTTCCTTATGCTCGCCGCCCGGTTCTCTCAAATGGACATGGACATCCACAAAACCAGCGGTAATCAGTTTACCGTCAAGGTCGATTGTTTCATCTGCTTCGATATCTATCCCGGGTGCAATACGGGCAATCTTCTTGTCCTGGATGAATACATCTTTCCTAGTCTTCTCTCCATGTTCCAAAACCATTCCATTTTTCAAAAGTAAACTCATTTATTCAACACTCCCCAGAATTTCTTGTAGTACACTCATGCGTGCAAAAACACCATTTCTCATCTGTTCAAAAATGACTGATCTTTCACTTTCAACAAGTTCTTCCGATATTTCAGCTCCCCGGTTGACCGGGGCGGGATGCATGATTA
>CAYTIR010000019.1:0-32765 GCA_964437955.1 uncultured Staphylococcaceae bacterium | reverse complement strand
GAAAGACTGGTATTCCGGGTCTGACAATGAAAAGTGACATATGGAACTAAATAATTTTTTAAATTATTCTGACATTTTACTGAACTATATGTATAATGGAATTATCATTTCAACAGGGGGATTATATTTTGAA
Organism: uncultured Staphylococcaceae bacterium; assembly: GCA_964437955.1. Taxonomy (GTDB): domain Bacteria; phylum Bacillota; class Bacilli; order Staphylococcales; family Salinicoccaceae; genus Salinicoccus. The sequence goes on along the minus strand of CAYTIR010000019.1, from coordinate 32,632 downwards.
GGAAGAGAAAGAGAGTATTTCACAGGGGAGCAGATTTCCTCATACTTATGCTATTTTACTTGCGGTAGTCATCATCGCGGCAGCTCTGAGTTACATTATACCGGCAGGTGAATTTGAACGAGTCGAGGTAGGAGACAGGACTGAAGTGGTGCCTGAAAGCTATTCCAACGTAGAGCAGAGTCCTGTTTCTTTCTTTGAATTATTCAAATCGATACCGATTGGATTGATTGATGGGGGAGAAATCATTTTCTACATATTCCTGGTCGGTGGTGCATTTGGTGTCATCCGTGCCACAGGAGCAATCGAAGCGGCGATCCAAAAAATCATGGTATCTGTTCAGGGAAATGAAAAACTGATGATACCGGTTATCATGTTTGTTTTCTCGGTTCTTGGGTTTACTACTGGAATGGCAGAGGAAGCAATCATATTTGTACCGATCGGCATTGTCCTGGCCACAGCACTTGGTTATGATGCGATGGTGGGGACCGCAATGGTAACGCTCGGCGCCGCATCCGGCTTTATAGGTGGCATGCTCAACCCGTTTACAGTCGGTATCGCACAGGAAATTGCGGAACTGACTATTTTTTCAGGGTGGAAGTTCAGAACGGTTATCTATCTTTTCGTTCTCGGTACAGCAATATGGTATGTCATGCACTATGCCAAAAAGGTTAAAAAGAATCCCTCATCCAGCTTGATTCATGAAGAATCTAAGTCGGGGCAGGTCAACTTCACTGAGGACGTTATGAATTTCGGTGAATTGAAAAAACGGCATATATTCATTCTATTGACATTCTTTTTGGGGATTGTAATAAACGTCTACGGTATTTTCCAACATGGCTGGTTCTTGACTGAGCTTTCTGCAAACTTTTTCCTTGTAGGCATAATTGCCGGGTTTGTCGGTGGAATGAAAGTCAATGATATTTTTGATGCATTTATCGATGGGATGAAACTGGTAGTATACGGGGCCATCATCGTCGGTTTCGCAAGAGCGATTCTCGTCGTGTTGGAATCGGGTTTGATCATAGATACGATCATCAACAGCATGAGCGGCATTCTTGACTATGTTCCAAATACCGTTGCTGCACTGGGAATGCTTGTCATCCAGGTGGTTATCAACTTCTTCATCCCGTCCGGTTCGGGTCAGGCTGTAACGACCATGCCAATTATGACACCGATTGCAGATCTGCAGGAAATGCCGCGTCAGATAGCGGTTCTTGCTTTCCAGTATGGTGATGCAATTACAAATACGATCATCCCGACATCCGCTTCATTAATGGGAGTGCTTGCAGTATCCGGCATCCCTTATGTAAAGTGGGTCAGGTTTGTCTGGAAGATCACACTGATTTGGCTGGTTATTGCTGCACTTGCGCTTGTCACCGCCACAATAATGAATATTTCATAATAAAAAGGAACGATGGACTCTCAAGTCCATCGTTCCTTTTCGGGTTAAAGTTCCAGATTATTATTTTACTTCTGCAGAGAATCTCTGATTTCTCTAAGCAGTGTAACCTGTTCATCTTCAGCTTCTTCTTCAACAAATTTGTTTTTGGAAACTTTGTTGACAACTTTGACGAACACGAAGATTGCAGCTGCAATAATCAGGAAGTCGATGATTGACTGGATGAACACGCCGTAAGTAATACCCATATAAGACCAGTTCGAGGCGAAATCCGTATCACCGAATATAAGGGCGACTGCAGGCATGATGATGTTTTCAACAAGTGATGTAACGATTTTACCGAATGCAGCACCAAGAACGACTGCCACTGCGAGATCAAGAACGTTACCCTGGGCAATGAATTCTTTAAATTCTTTCCACATGAGAACTCCTCCTTTGTTTTTAGATTACACAAATTTATATTGCGCAAATATAATATGCCACGTATCACATGTAGATACAAGTAAATTAACACAATTTGTACAATTTTTTTTGATTTGATATATTGACAGTAAGCATTTTCATTTAAAGCGCATTTGCCTATCGGTTAAATTTGTGATAATATGGGTAATTGTTTTGAGAGACTGTAATATTCATCATCTAAACATTCACAAGGAGGAATATCATGGAAGATAATAAGAAAACGAATTTATCTCCAGTGTTTTGGATAGCTGCCATAATTACGGCCATCCTAGTTCTATATGGTGCATTTTTCTCTGACAGCTTTTCATCAGTGACCAGTATTGCACAGAATTTTATTACTGTTAATTTCAGCTGGTACTATGTATCCATTACTACTGTTATGATCTTGTTCTGTCTGGTGTTTGTTTTTACACCTATGGGACAGATACGATTAGGGAAACCAACAGAACGTCCGGAATTCAGAACGGTTTCCTGGTTTGCAATGCTATTCAGTGCCGGTATGGGGATCGGTCTGGTATTCTGGGGAGCTGCTGAACCACTCAGCCATTTCCTGACACCGCCGACAGCTGAACCTGGAACGGATGAAGCGATGAAAGAATCACTCAGAAGAACCTTTTTCCACTGGGGATTCCATGCATGGGCAATATATGCAGTCGTAGGACTTGCTTTGGCTTTTGCACAGTTCAGAAGAGGAGAACCGGGTCTGATTTCAAAGACACTAAGACCTTTATTGGGCGATCGTGTTGATGGTGGTCTTGGTACCGCCATAGACGTCCTTGCTGTACTTGCCACAATCATGGGGGTTGCGTCATCACTCGGCCTCGGTGTTATGCAGATCAACGGGGGGCTGAATTACCTCTTTGGTGTGCCGAATAACATTTACGTCCAGATACTTATTGTAGCTGTCGTATCTGTACTATTCATGTGGAGTGCCTGGTCTGGACTTTCAAAAGGTATCCAGTACTTGAGTAACGCCAATATGGTACTTGCCGGATTACTGCTCATCTTTACACTTGTTGCAGGTCCGACAGTCCTTATCATGAATCTTTGGACAGATACTTTCGGCAGCATGATCAGCAATTTCATACAGATGAGTTATGACGTTGCGCCGTTGAATGAGTCCAAGAGTGAGTGGCTCGGATCCTGGACAATCTATTACTGGGGTTGGTGGATGAGCTGGAGCCCATTCGTTGGTATCTTTATCGCGAGGGTATCCCGTGGCCGTACAATCCGTGAGTTTGTGCTGGCTGTTATGATTGGACCGGCAGTACTCAGTTTCTTCTGGTTCAGTGTGTTTGGCGTCAGCGCAATGGAATCTGAAAAAATGTTCGGTGGGTTCGGTGAATTGGCCACAGAAGCGATAATGTTTGAAATGTTCAACCATATGCCTATGGGTATGATCATTTCCATTATTGCAGTATTGCTGATTTCTACATTCTTTATCACATCAGCCGACTCCGCTACATTCGTTCTGGGAATGCAGACTACGAATGGATCACTTACACCGCCTAACAGGGTCAAGACGATCTGGGGACTCGCCCAGACTTTGATTGCCATAGTCCTTCTAATGGGTGGCGGTTTGGCACCACTGCAGGCAGCAGCCATCATTTCGGCTTTCCCATTCTCGATCATATTGATCTTTGTCATGATTGCCACGTACAAGGATATATCCGCGGAGCAGAAAGCATTGAATCTGCTGATTGAACCGGATTATGAAGGTACAAAGTATGAAAAAATGATGAAAGAATATGAAGAGGAATTAGCAAAAGAAGAGAAAAACGAAAATAATTAATGTATAGTTATGATTGAAACCCATAGTGATAAGTTATACTTATCACTATGGGTTATTTTTTTGTATCGTAATTATGACGTTTTTGAGGCAAGTTTCGTTTACAACCCAAATGTTAAGTTATACAATTGAATATGAGCAGTCGAATGACTGAAATATTGATAGGGGGCTATTAACTATGAGTCAGAATGTAAATGAAGCTGCTAAGCGTTCATTTAGTGTTGGCGGCAAGGATTACAACTATTACAGTTTGAAATCTTTAGCTGACAAAGGCTTTTCACAAACTTCCAAATTGCCATACTCAATCAGAGTTTTGCTTGAGTCAGTGCTTAGACAGTACGATGGCAAAGTGATTAAAGATGAACATATCGAATCCTTGGCTGAATGGGACAAGGGAAACAATGAAGGCAATGAAGTACCCTTCAAACCTTCACGTGTCATACTTCAGGATTTCACGGGTGTTCCTGCGGTTGTTGACCTCGCTTCACTTAGAAAAGCGATGGATGATGTCGGCGGAGATGTTCAGAAAATCAACCCTGAAGTACCTGTTGATCTAGTCATTGACCACTCTGTGCAAGTTGATGAATATGGTACTCATGATGCACTTCAGAAGAACATGGAGCTTGAGTTCGAAAGAAACCAGGAGCGTTATGAATTCCTGAACTGGGCAACCAAGGCTTTCGATAACTATAAAGCTGTACCACCTGCGACAGGTATCGTACACCAGGTCAACCTTGAGTATTTGGCAAACGTTGTACATGTCAAAGAAGAAGAAAATGGACTTGTTACTTATCCGGATACTCTGGTAGGTACAGACTCCCATACTACAATGATCAACGGCCTTGGAGTATTAGGCTGGGGTGTCGGAGGTATCGAAGCGGAAGCAGGTATGCTTGGACAGCCTTCCTATTTCCCAGTGCCTGAAGTCATCGGTGTAAGAATGGTCAATGCCATGCCTGAAGGTGCTACTGCTACAGACCTTGCATTGCGTGTAACGGAAACACTTCGTAAAAAAGGCGTTGTCGGCAAATTTGTAGAATTCTTCGGCCAGGGTGTGACAGAACTCCCATTGGCAGACCGTGCGACAATCGCAAACATGGCACCGGAATATGGTGCGACTTGTGGTTTCTTCCCGGTGGATTCCGAAACAATTGATTACATGCGCCTCACAGGACGTTCTGAAGAGCATCTTGCTGTTGTGGAACAATACCTGAAAGAGAACGATATGTTCTTCGATCCTGAACAGGAAGCTGTTTACACTGATGTAGTGGAACTCGACCTGTCTACGGTAGAACCTTCTCTTGCTGGACCAAAACGTCCACAGGACCTCATCCCACTTTCAGATATGAAAGATGAGTACAGAAAATCCGTTACGGCCGAAAGTGGCAACCACGGACACGGCATGGATGCTTCCGAATTTGATAAAAAAGCGACTGTCAAATTCAATAACGGAAAATCTTCTGAAATTAAAACGGGTGACCTGGTTATTGCAGCGATCACTTCTTGTACAAACACGTCCAATCCATACGTTATGCTTGGTGCAGGTCTTCTTGCCAAGAATGCAGTGGAAAAAGGACTTGCTGTACCTGATTATGTGAAAACTTCACTGGCGCCAGGTTCTAAAGTTGTTACAGGCTACCTTGAAGATTCCGGACTTCAGCAATACCTTGATCAGCTTGGTTTCAACCTGGTCGGTTACGGCTGTACGACATGTATCGGTAACTCCGGTCCTTTGCTTCCGGAAATTACTGAAACAATCGTGGATAACGACCTGCTCGTATCTTCTGTGCTTTCTGGTAACCGTAACTTTGAAGGAAGAATCCACCCGCTCGTAAAAGCTAACTACCTGGCTTCACCGCCACTTGTTGTTGCTTACGCACTTGCCGGTACAGTGGATATTGACCTTAAGGCAGAGCCGATTGGCAAGGATCAGGATGGCAATGATGTATTCATGAAAGATATCTGGCCATCAACTAAAGAAGTCAGAGATGCAGTAATGGGCTCAGTTACACCACAACTGTTCAGAGAAGAATATGAAAATGTGTTTAATTCCAACGAAATCTGGAATAACATCGAAACTACAGATGAACCACTTTACGACTTTGATCCGAATTCGACTTACATCCAGAACCCTTCATTCTTCCAAAACCTTTCCAAGGAAGCCGGCACTGTAGAATCACTTAACGGTCTGCGTGTACTTGGTAAATTTGGAGATTCTGTCACAACTGACCACATTTCGCCGGCAGGGGCAATCGGTAAAGATACTCCGGCAGGTAAATGGTTGATTGAACAGGGCGTATCCCCAAGAAACTTCAACTCATACGGTTCCCGCCGAGGAAACCATGAAGTGATGATGCGTGGTACTTTTGCAAACATCCGTATCCGTAACAAGATTGCACCAGGGACAGAAGGTGGATTTACGACTTACTGGCCGACTGGTGAAGTGATGAGTATTTATGACGCAGCAATGAAGTATCAGGCAAACGATACAGGTCTTGTTATTGTTGCAGGGGATGACTATGGTATGGGATCCAGCCGTGACTGGGCTGCAAAAGGAACGAACCTTCTTGGTGTCAAGGCGGTAATTGCAGCAAGCTACGAGCGTATCCACCGTTCCAACCTTGTAATGATGGGTGTACTGCCACTTCAGTTTGTTGATGGTGAAGATGCGGATGCACTTGGCCTCGACGGCAGCGAGACATTCGACATACAGGTAGATGAATCAGTAAGACCTGGCCATCTGCTCGACGTTGTTGCCACAAACGATAAAGGTGAGAAAAAAGAAATCAAAGTGAAAGCCCGCTTTGATTCCGAGGTCGAAGTTGACTACTACCGTCATGGTGGAATTCTACAGCTTGTTCTCAGAAATAAACTTAAATAAAAAGACCATAAAAAATAGCCCATCTCGTAAGAGATGGGCTATTAATTTTAATTATCTGCAAATGCTATTTCTTCCTGGTCGTTCACATCAACGGTGAGTTCAGCATCTTCAAAGTACCATAGGTCGCTTTCTTTGATAAAAACATCGATGCCGTCATATTCAAAAACTTTACTGTCAGACGGAATGCTGTCAACTGTAAGGGCAGGAGAAAATCCTTGTTTAAGCTGTGTTTCTCCACCGTATCTTACATAAATATTTACACCTTGGCCATTTTCAGGGTCGAGTTCTTCTTTCATCCAATTAACTGCATTGTCAGTGACTTTCAGCATGCTGATCAATCCTTTCGCTACATGAATGTAATCTTTGACTCTGTGCCGTCTATTATACGTTTAATGTTGGACAAATGTCTAACAACTATAACTACAGCAATGATAAAAGAAAATCCTATGAGCAAAGGATCCCAGAAAACAAGCGAAAGTATGAAGAAAAGGACCACGCTGACTACGCTTGACAGGGACACATATTTGCTGGTTTTTAAAGTAAGTAAAAAGACGCTCAGTAATATAGCAAACATTAGTGGATTGTATGCAAGTACAGCTCCGGCACTCGTAGCAACGGCTTTGCCGCCTTTGAATTTCAGGAATATGGAGTATACATGGCCCAGTGCAGCAGCAAGTCCCGGCAGAAAGATATGAAAATCAGTGTTGATGATCATTGCTGTCCAGACAGGGATTGCACCTTTCATCATATCAAGTATAAGTACGATGATTCCTGCTTTTTTACCAAGAATACGGAAAGTATTGGTTGTTCCAATATTACCGCTCCCGTGTTCCCTCAGGTCAATTTTATAGAACCATTTCCCAATGAGGAGGCTGAAAGGTACTGCTCCGATCAAGTATCCAAACACCAGCAGTGCAATGAGTATTTCCAAATTAAAAACCCCTTTATCATCAGGTACTAACAGTTTACCATAAAAAATTTATTCCTCCTAACATAATTTAGTTAACCATAATATTAATATGTAAACTATTGGTCTGAAATGTAAAAAACGTGTAATATAGGTATTAGGGTTGCAATCGTTAAAGATTTGTATAAAAATAGTAAGAGATTACATTAAACGAACGTACGTTTGTGGGAGGATACTTGATTTGGCAAGACAAAATACTTATACAGATGAATCGATACAAATTTTAGAAGGCCTTGATGCGGTACGTAAACGACCTGGGATGTATATAGGATCGACCGATCATCGGGGGCTTCATCATCTTGTCTACGAAGTTACAGACAACGCTGTGGATGAGATTATAAATGGATACGGGAATGAAATCAATATCACGATCAATAAGGATGAAAGCATCACAATCACGGATAATGGACGCGGGATGCCTACAGGCAAACACGCGTCAGGAAAACCGACTCCGGAAGTGATCTTCACCATTTTGCATGCCGGCGGAAAATTCGGCTCCGGCGGCTATAAAACAGCCGGGGGGCTTCATGGCGTGGGTGCATCCGTAGTCAATGCCCTGAGTTCCTGGGTCGAACTGAGGATTTTCAGGGATGGCAAGATCCATGAGATGTCATTCAAAGATGGGGGTAAAGTTAACCGTACACTAAATGTGACGGGTAAAACTAAAAAGACGGGTACCGAAGTGACATTCAAACCGGATCCGGAAATATTCAAATCAGGTACTGTTTTCCATTTTGAGACAATTATGGAAAGGATGCGTGAATCTGCATTTTTACAAAAAGGTCTGAAGATTGGTATCAAGGATATGCGTCCGGAGGAACCGCTCGAAGAATCTTTCAAATATGATGACGGATTGAAAGCATTTATCAAGTTCCTTAACGAAGGAAAAGATTCCATCGGTGAAGTCAGCATGTTTTCTGGTGAATACAACGGTATTCTTGCTGAAGTCAGCTTTCAGTATAATGACCAGTACAGTGAAACCATCATTTCTTTCGTCAACAACGTACGTACGAAAGACGGTGGTACGCATGAAGTCGGGTTCAAAACGGGATTTACCCGTGTATTCAATGAATATGCCAGAAAAATCAATGAGCTCAAAGACAAAGATAAAAATCTTGAAGGGAATGACATCAGAGAAGGTCTGACAGCGGTGATTTCAATCAAAGTCCCGGAAGACCTGCTTCAGTTTGAAGGTCAGACAAAGAGTAAGCTTGGAACAAGTGAGGCAAGAAATGTAATGGAGACGCTGCTGGCTGACCATCTCCCGTATTTCCTTGAAGAAAACGGGGCTTTGAGCACCCAGCTCGTTAAAAAAGCAATCAAGGCCAGAAGTGTCAGGGAGACTGCCCGGAAAGCCCGTGAAGAAGCCAGGAATGGTAAAAAAAGACGCAAAGATACTTTATTATCCGGGAAGCTCACTCCTGCACAAAGCAGGAATGCAAAGAAAAATGAACTCTATCTTGTTGAGGGGGACTCGGCTGGCGGTTCTGCAAAACAGGGCAGGGACCGTAAATTCCAGGCAATCCTCCCTCTGCGCGGCAAAGTGATCAATACTGAAAAAGCAAAATTTGAAGATATATTCAAAAATGAAGAAATCAATACAATCATCCATACTATCGGCGCGGGTGTGGGTAATGAATTTAAAGTGGAAGATTCCAATTATGATAAGATCATCATCATGACCGATGCCGATACGGATGGTGCGCATATTCAAGTATTGCTCCTTACATTCTTTTTCAACTACATGCGTCCATTGTTTGATGCGGGCAAAATCTATATTGCACTGCCGCCACTGTTCCAACTGAAGAAAAAAGTCAAGGGCAAGGAAGTCGTGCGGTATGTATGGACTGAAGATGAACTTGCAGAAGCGCAGAAAGAACTCGGCAAAAACGTTGAGCTTCAGCGCTATAAAGGTCTCGGTGAAATGATGCCTGCCCAGCTCTGGGAGACGACGATGAACCCGGATTCCCGTACTTTGATCCAGGTGAGGGTTGAAGATGAGGCACTGTCTCTGAAACGGGTGACTACGCTGATGGGGGACAACGTCGAGATGCGTCGTAAATGGATAGAATCTAATGTGAGCTTCACGCTCGAAGAACAGGACAGCATTCTTGAAAATGATGATGTGGCAAAATTGGAAGAGAGTGGTGAAACTTCATGACAGATCATATACAGCAGATCCAGCTGGAGGATGTCATCGGCGACCGTTTTGGCCGCTACAGTAAATACGTTATCCAGGACCGGGCGATTCCGGATGTAAGGGACGGCCTCAAACCGGTTCAGAGAAGGATATTGTACGCAATGTACAAAGAGGGAAACACATATGAGAAAGCTTACAGGAAATCGGCCAAAACAGTGGGTAATGTCATCGGTAACTATCATCCGCACGGAGATACGAGCGTTTACGATGCGATGGTCAGACTCTCCCAGGAGTGGAAGATGCGTGAAGAACTCATTACTATCCACGGTAACAAAGGGAGTGTTGATGGTGATCCACCAGCTGCGATGCGTTATACAGAAGCCAGGCTCTCTGAAATTTCCAATGAGATGCTGAGGGATATTCGGAAAAACACAGTGCAGTTCATCAATAACTTTGATGACACTGAGATGGAACCGGTTGTCCTTCCGGCGAAATTTCCGAATCTCCTTGTAAACGGCACGACAGGCATTTCTGCGGGGTACGCCACGGAGATACCGCCGCATAATCTGGAAGAAGTGATTGACGCGACACTTAAAGTGATTGATAAACCCACTGTGAAAATAGATGAATTGATGACAATCATTAAAGGGCCGGATTTTCCAACAGGCGGAATCATCCAGGGTGTCTCCCAGATTAAGAAAGCATATGAGACCGGCAAAGGTAAAATCATCGTCCGCAGTAAAGTGAGGACCGAGGATGTCAGAGGCGGCAAGACGCATATCATCATTGATGAACTGCCATTTGAAGTAAACAAGGCGAACCTGGTGAAAAAAATGGATGAAATCCGTGCAGACCGTAAAGTTGACGGTATTCTTGAAGTCAGGGATGAAACGGACCGCGACGGACAGCGTATCGTTATCGAGACGCGCAAGGATGCGAATGTGGAAGGCATCATAAATTTCCTGTATAAGAAGACGGATCTTCAGGTTTCCTATAACTTCAACATGGTGGCAATCAGTGACCGGGCGCCTAAGCTTCTGGGTCTGAAAGAGATTCTGGAAGCCTATGTAAAGCATCAGAAAGAAGTGATCCGCAACCGTTCTGAATATGAACTGGATGAAGCGGAGCGCCGTATGCATATCATCGAAGGCCTGATGAAAGCTCTGTCCATGCTGGATGAAGTCATCCGTGTAATCCGTGAATCAGACAATAAACGGCATGCAAAAGATAACCTGGTGGAAGCATTCGGCTTTACTGAAGCGCAGGCGGAGGCCATCGTGATGCTTCAGCTCTACCGACTGACAAATACAGATATCGTCGAACTTGAAACTGAACATAATGAACTCGAGTATACAATCAATCAGCTGCGGGAAATTCTCGGCAATGAAAAGAAGTTGCTGTCAGTTATAAAAAAGGAACTGAAAGATATACGTAAGAAATATTCCTCACCGCGCCTGAGTGTCATTGAAGATGAAATACAGACTATAGAACTTGAAAAAGAAGTGCTTATTGTCAAAGAGGACGTCATGGTTTCCGTGACCAGGGATGGATATATCAAACGTACAAGCATGCGCAGCTACAATGCGAGTACGATTGAGGAAATCGGAATGAAACAGGAAGACCGGCTTGTCATGCTGTCCGAAGGGCATACACTGCAACACTGTCTGGTATTTACCAACTATGGCAACTACATGATCATTCCTGTCCATGAACTGCAGGATATCAAGTGGAAGGATAACGGTCAGCACCTATCCAGCAGATTCAACCTCAAATCTGATGAAATACCGATCAAGGCGCTTCTTGTTGATGAGTATGATGAGGGCACTACAGTTATTTCGACTACACAAAATGGACAGATCAAACTGACCGGTCTGGATGCGTATGAAGCCACACGTATCAAGCGGCCGATTGCAGGTATGGGGCTTAAAAATAATGACAGGGTCATTTCTGTGGAATTGACGGATTCGAAAGAGGAGGATGTCCTGTTTGTCACACGTAAAGGCATGACGCTAAGGTATCAGGTATCCGAGATCAATAATACCGGTTTGAAAGCCCAGGGCGTAAGAGCGATGAATGTCAAAGACGATGATCGTATTGTAATGGCCGGACTGATTGGGGACCAGACACATCTGATTACAGTCTCACAAAGGGGATCTGTAAAACGGACCGATCTTGATGTATTTGACACCGGTGCACGGGCTCAAGTCGGCAGCATGCTGCTGAAGGATATCAAATCAAAACCGCATCGCATTGTGAGTGCTTCTATGATGAAGGATGATGTCAATATTCTCCTTAAATCTGAATCATCCGAATTTAAAACCAATGCAAAATCGATCAGAGTGAGCGGCAAGTATTCCAACGGTTCATTTGTTGTGGATGAAAATGAATTCGGTGAGGTCACCGATGTCATTTTCGAACATACTCTCTAATCCGCATGTATAAAATTTCTTCTTTAAAGCACCTCTTTGAATGCTATAATAAAAAGCATATAGGAGGTGCTATATTTAATGGGTTTTGAAAATATTATTCCAGAATGGTTCAAGACGATCATTTCAGTCGGTAATGACCTGCTCTGGGGGGACTTTCTTATTGGATTACTGATTCTGGCGGGTCTTTATTTTTCAATCAGTTCCAGATTCGTCCAATTCAGATGGTTCAAGGAAATGTTCCGTGTGCTTAAAGAGCAAGCGGAGATTTTACCGGATGGCTCAAAGGGGATTTCACCCTTTAAAGCTTTTACCATCAGTGCAGCATCACGGGTGGGGACAGGGAACATCGCTGGTGTTGCCACTGCGATTGTTCTCGGTGGCCCCGGTGCAGTGTTCTGGATGTGGGTGATCGCATTCTTTGGTGCAGCCACTGCATTCTTTGAATCGACACTTGCCCAGGTGTTTAAAGTGAGGGATGAGGAAGGCGGTTTCCGTGGTGGACCGGCGTACTACATGCAAAAAGGCCTCAACCAGAGATGGCTGGGAATCTTCTTTGCAATACTTATAACGATAACCTTTGGTTTTGTATTCAATGGACTGCAATCCAATACCATTGCACATGCTTACCAGGAAGCGTTTAACGTGGACAGATGGATCATCGGTGTTGTGATAGCAGCACTCACAGCTGTAGTAATATTCGGCGGTGCCAAATGGGTGGCGAATGTTACCGGGTATATCGTACCAGTGATGGCAGTCATCTACCTTGCGGTAGTCTTTGTTATACTGATCATCAACTATGACAAGGTTATCCCGATGATTTCAACCATATTCGCCAATGCATTCGGCATCCGTGAAGCATTCGGCGGTGCAGTCGGCGTAGCAATACTGAACGGCTTCCAGAGGGGGCTGTTCTCGAATGAAGCGGGTATGGGGTCGGCCCCGAACGCAGCGGCTGCAGCAGCAGTCAGTCACCCTGTCAAGCAGGGACTGATTCAGTCACTGGGTGTATTCTTTGATACTATGATTGTTTGTACGGCAACAGCGGTCATCATACTCATGTATACCGACCTTGAGTACGGTGCGGAGGCAATGCAGGGCATACAGGTGACGCAGGCAGCGATGACCGAACAGATTGGATCATTCGGTGCGACTTTCATTGCAATCGTAATCCTGCTTTTCGCCTATAGTTCAATACTGGGGAACTTCTTCTATGGACAAAGTAATATGAATTATATCAAGGAAAGTAAAACTGCATTGTTCATTTTCAAAGCCATGGTGGTTGTCATGGTATTCATCGGAGCGGTAATGGATCTGGAGACGGCATGGGCAACAGCCGACTTATTCATGGCACTTATGGCTGTGACGAACCTGGTGGCAGTTTTTGCACTGAGCAGTATCGTCTTCCAAGTGTCGGCAGACTATAAAGCACAGCTTAAGAAGGGCATCCATCCGGTGTTCCAGACAAACAACATTAAAGCAGACCTTTCAGATGTAGACGAGTGGGGCGAAAACCGCTACGCTTACAGAAATGACAGCAAATCAGAATAATGTATATTGAATAATCCCCGGGAGATGAAGTTGTATTCACCTTCCGGGGATTCATCATAAGCGTATGCATTGTTCAATTGTAAACAACAGCCTGAGATGATGCCGGCAACAGAGGGGCAATGGCTATCTGAAACTGTTTGGGCATCAGAATGGAAAAAGCGGACATGACGTCCGCTTTTTTATTAGAAAAGTGATTTAAAGAAATCGACTATAGATTTGAAGAAATCAGAAACCGCATTTTTAAATGATTCCCATGCGCCGGATTCCTGAATATCCTTACCCAGTTCCTGTGCTTTGTCTTTCGCTTCGTTGAATCCTTCGCTTGAAGTAATGTCATCAATCAGATTTTTCGAACTGTCCAAAAGGTTTTGAGCTTCTTCGCTCTGGAACAGGCCGGAATCCTGTATATTCATGATGATGATGGTAATGCGTTCTATCTGCTGCTGGTCCAGTACGCCATTAAGCCCGTTTTCCTCCAGTTTTTCACCGACAATTTTCCTGATTTCACCTTCGGAGAGATTTCCGCCGGCTTCGATTACCTGGATCTTTATTTCAGTTATCATCTTGTTGAGCTGTTCCTGGGAAAAACCTTCCACATTATTGTTCTCTTCAGTGATACTTGAGATGATTTCCAGCTCTTCCTGTGCATTTTTTGTACGTTCAGGGTCTATTTCTTCGCCTTGTGCTTCATATGCTTTGTAGATGCCGGAGAGTGCACTTTCGCCGGTAACATCTTCAGCTGCGCCGATGACAACTTCAGCATCAGTGATCCCTGAGGTCAGCAGTGCATTTTTATATGTTTCCTCAGTGATTTTCGTTATTTCACCCATGCTTTCATCCACTGTGATATCGAGACTGTGGCCTTCATCTTTCTGCAGGATGCGTATGCTGGATTTCAAAACAGAATCATCATATGTCACATCCAGGTATTTCTCAACATCCGCACTTCTGACATATTCTATTTTATCCCCCTGCCGGACACCCAGTATTTCGCTTGTTGAATCCAGCAGTTCCTGGTTGTTTTCCAGTGCTGCACCGTATACAGTGACTGCCTCGCTCCATTCAGAAGCGGCTTTGGCATTCAACGGCAGAGCAAATAATAAAATTATGATCAACGGCATTATTTTCCGTATCATATCATCCCTCATTCCTTTTGTTTTCTGTTTCATATTACTACATGAGCCTCAAGGGACTCAATTAATATTGCTGTCCGGGCAAATAAAAAGGCAGGATATTTCTTTATTAATTGTTTCAAAACAGGTAAACTGATTCAGTAGATTATTTTCAGGAGCATGATAATGGATAACGAATACAGTCGTTCCGGCAGAGCGGGACACACAGTGACGAAGAAAAGATTGCGTAAGCGGGGGTTTATCCCTCTCTTGATTCTTCTGCTGCTTGCAGCAGGGGTATTTTATATATATTTTTCCTATCAATCAGGTCTCGATATTGCCAAAGAGAATGGTGTGAAACAGGAAACACATGAGTTTAACGGTGCAGATAACAATGACGGGAAGAAGAATATATTGCTTCTCGGAGCAGATCGGGAAGTGGACGGCTCACAGCGTACGGATGTAATCATGATCGCTCAGTACGACTATATGCAGAAGGATATGAAGCTGGTTTCGCTGATGCGTGATATTTATGTGGATATCCCCGGTTATCAGAGCTATAAGATCAATTCCGTGTACTCTCTCGGCGGAGTGGAGCTGCTCAGACAGACAATCAGTCAGAATTTCGGCATCGATGTTGAAGAATATGCCGTCGTTGATTATGCTGCCTTTGAATCCATAGTGGACGTCATCAGTAAAGACGGCATTCCAATAAATGTTGAAAAGGATATGTCAGCGAAGATTGACACTAAGCTGGAGAAAGGGCCTCAGCGCCTGGGCGGTAAGGATCTGCTTGCCTATGCCCGTTTCCGGCATGACGCCGAAGGGGACTTCGGGCGTGTCAGACGTCAACAGCAGGTGATTGATGCAGTGAAGAACGAAGCGCTCTCCGTCGGCAATCTATTTAAACTGCCGAAGATTGCCGGCACAGGTATGGGCCATGTCAACACCAGCATGTCGGATGGTGAGATGTACCGCATGATGGCTTCATTCCTCGTCCGTGGTGATAAAGACATTGATACGCTGACACTGCCGATAGATAACACCTATCAGTTCATGGATACACCGCATGCGGGAAATGTCATAGACATGGATTTTGAGACAAACAATCAGAAACTGTATGATTTCCTGGAAGGAAAAGAGGAGAAGGATGAATCATCGGCAGACAGCGGGCAATAGATAAAAAAGAGGATGGCATGCCATCCTCTTTTTTATTCATCAGAATTTTTTATTCGCTTTTGATTTCCTGTCCATCTGTTCCTGAGTCCTCGGCCATGTCCTGCGGCCGTCATCCACTTCAAATTCTGTGTTGACATCAGTCACATGGCTCTGTTCCAGAATCGTCGCTTCGATTTCATCCCTGATTTCATTTGCATGTTCTACTGTGATGTCCGGGTCGGTTTCCGCCACGATTTCAACATGCAGATCGTCCCCTTCCTTTAGGACGAAAAGTTTTTG
The DNA here is from genome assembly GCA_964437955.1 of uncultured Staphylococcaceae bacterium. GTDB lineage: Bacteria > Bacillota > Bacilli > Staphylococcales > Salinicoccaceae > Salinicoccus. The sequence continues at coordinate 16,447 of CAYTIR010000019.1, read as the reverse complement.
GATGTCAGTAATTTCATCATGACGCAGAACAATCTGCGATACTCTCTGTTCCATGTGAGGATCGCTTTCTCCGAGTACGCCGGCGGCATTTTCCATAAACACTTTGTATACAATGTAGAACATCATGAGACCGATGATTACAGATGCGATCCCCTCTGATTGGGCGAATCCTGTAAAACGGCCGATTAAGATTGCAAGGATTGCGAGTAATGCACCTGCTGTTGCCACTGTATCTTCCAGGAATACAAGTTTAGTTGCAGGTTTTGCGCGGTTCATATGCACGTAGCTGAGTGTCAGCGGCTTAAAGCCATCATATGGCTTTCCTGCCTGCTGGAGCAATTCCTTCCCTGCTTTATACAGGACGAATGACTCAAGGACTGCAGCGATTGCCAGCACTCCGATATTGATCAGCAGCATTGTAGTATCTGTTTCCATCGGAAGCGGTTCTACGATATGGTGGATTCCTTCCTTCACAGTTTCATAGGAAAGTATGGCCACCACTACTATGGCGAACAGACAGACCAGATTGACGAGTCTGCCGAAACCGAACGGAAAACGTTTGGTGGGTGCCTTTTTGGAAAGACTTGAACCGATGAAGACAAAAAACTGGTTGATGGCATCCCCGAGCGAGTGCATCATTTCAGCGAACATGGCTACATTGGCGGTGAACAGGAATGCAACCCCCTTCAATCCCGCCAGTATAAAGTTGACGATGGAAGCAGTGAGCGAGGCCATGCTCCCTTTCTTTAGCAGTGCGAATATATCTTTCAATATGTTCATCTCCTTTTGTTGTTGAAGTTATATGTCATATTATTTCTTATACCCATTTTGGATTAGATGTATTTATTTTAGGTTAATGTATAGTAATAAACATAAAATTATTATTTGGAGGGACGCTCTATGTTTGAAAACCTGTTGACGAGAATAGGTATTGGAGGGATGACGGTGGATACCCGGCTCTCGAGTGATGCCTACCGGTCTGAAGATGATATCGACGGGATTATAGAAATTAGAGGAGGCAACAGTTCACAGTCTGTGGAAGACATTGAACTCACATTATATAAAGTGATCAGCGGATACCGCAAGGATTCTGATTTTGATGAGCATCAGGAGGTGCTCCAGATAATCCGTCTGGAACAGACAGTGACAGTCGGGGAAGATGAGACGGTGGAGATACCTTTTGAATTTTCCGTATCCGGCCTTGTAATCAGCGATGACAAGCATTCCGTCAGACTCCACACGAAAGTGATTCTTCCAAATGCTGTTGATGCGAAAGATGAGGATGATATCCGTATTACAGAATAAAAGAAAACAGTCCCACGATGGTGGTGACTGTTTTTTTGTTTAAGCAGGGAGCAGATGTGATATTATATTTATACGAACACATGTTCTATACTGGAGGAATCGGCATGTATAACTATCATATCTGTCCCAAAAGACATATATTTTGTGTAGATCAGAAAAGTTTCTTTGCGAGCGTATCCTGTATTTTAAAGGGGCTGGACCCAGAAACAACCAAACTGGCGGTGGTCGCAGATACAAAAAGTCTGGGGGCTGTGGTACTTGCAGCAACGCCGGAACTTAAAAAACTGGGTATTAAGACAGGGTCAAGATTATTTGAAATACCGAACCGCAGGGACATCTATATCATCAATCCATCGATGAAAACCTATTTGGATTATTCTGCGAAGATTACAGAGATTGCGCTGAAGTACGTCGCCCCTGAAGATTTTCATCAATACTCTGTCGATGAATTCTTCATGGATGTGACGGAAAGCTGTCATTTGTTTGCAGAAAACCCAAGAGCACTCGCATTAAAAATCAAGCAGGAGGTATATGAAGAGACAGCGATAGAATGCGCTGTGGGTATAGGGGACAATATCCTGCTCAGTAAGCTGTCTTTGGACATTGAAGCGAAGAAGATGAGAGACGGTATTGCAGAGTGGCGTTATCATGACGTGGCGGATAAACTATGGCCAATCAAACCGTTGAGGGATTTCTGGGGAATCAGCCGCCGGAGTGAGGTGAAGCTTAATGAACGGGGGATTTTTAGTATTGGGGATCTGGCACGGTATTCTCCCGTGCACTTGAAGCGGGATTTCGGCATCATCGGCGTCGACTGGCATCTCCATGCCAACGGAATCGACTTCAGCAAAATACGGGAGAAGCACATTGTGCACTCACCCTCCATATGCAAAAGTCAGATTCTGATGCGGGATTACGGATTTAAGGAGATATATGTCGTTGTGCTGGAGCATGTGGATGAAGTGATGCACCGGCTCAGGCTGCTGCGGAAACTTGCGAAAACTGTGCATATTGCTGTCGGGACAAAGGACGGGCATATATACAGGAAGCAGTTCACCATCTCTGAAGGAACGAACAACAGCAATCGTGTGATGGAAGGAATATGGAATATATTAAAAAGAATCGCAGACCCGCATGCATTTTACCGGACCATCAGTGTGACGCTTACGAATTTCATCCCCGACAATATCAATCAGATTTCTTTATTCGATGATATCTATCAGATTAAACGGCAGGAATCACTCATGAAAACCGTGGATGATCTGAAAGTGAGGTACGGGCAGTTGAGTGTGATGCGGGCGCTCAGCTGTACGGAAGCCTCTACGCTCAAGCTGAGGGACGGGCTCATTGCCGGACATAAGAGATAAAAAAGAAGCGGCTCCCATGCCGCTTCTAATAGTTTAATGTGTAAAGAACAAGCAAACCATTCAGGATGCCGGCAACGAGTGAGAGCATGGTACCGACCAGCACATACTCGCTTTCCTTGTGCACTTTGCTGTCTTCTCGGCCCGACGGGAATCTCAGTATGGATTTGGCTGCGATGATGAGACCAAGGGCGGTATATTGGTTGAAGACGACGAAGATGATCGTAAGAAGCCGCTCGCTGTATCCAATCGTCATGCCGATATAATCAGTTTCCTGATTTTTGGTTCCCGAGAGTATGCCGAGCAGCATTTTGATCAGCCAACCGCTCGTTATATAAAGCAGGATCGAAAGAATGAATAATAATATTTTCATGATTTAAACCTCCGTTCCACTGATTCTGTGAAATGCTCCTTCAGTGTTTCCAACGGTGTATCATAATAGTCTGCGAGATATGAGATGATGCAGCCGAGCTGCCTGCCACGGGATTTGGTGTAATGCGCAGAAACTGTAGATTCAGTTTTATCAAGTGCGCCCGCGATATCTCTCTGGAGCATGCCGGCAAGCTTCATTGAAGCGACTTCCTGCTGAAGCGGTGTCATTGTGTTGAGGATATCAGTGGCATACATGAGCGGGATTGATGCGGCATCCGGCATCTTCGGCGACGCAAAATCCTGTATTGCTGATTTTTTAATATTTTCAAGTGCTTCCCGGGTTTCCTTGATTGTCGGATGGCTCCATTGCTCAGGATTCTCTGCTGGTGGTTTTATATTTGCAGTATGATAGCTGCATTTAAGCGGGAAATCATTATGCGGCCACAGAAGCTTGGCATAAATCGCGATGAAAAGGGTATGGTGCGGAAGGGAGGATAAGACAAATAATTCGTCACCCATGCGATAATTCACGTGGGAGAAATCATTATCCGCGACCCAATTGTTGATTTCTGTTTCCAGCCATCTGAGACTGTCAAAAACTTTTTCATCTGCCTCAGAGCTGCCGGATATATCCATAATCAAAGATGAAATCATGTTTACGATACCTCCTTAATGTTATAATATATACGACTATAAATTAGATTATACATAAATTCGTCTTAATAAGCGAATTATTTAGTATTCGTTTAAATAGACGAAGTTAAAAATGAATCAATTAGGGAAATGATGGAGAAGGCAGTACAAATCTGATAATATAATCTAGGTATTAAAAATAGGTGACAGGAGTGCCATTATGCAATTTACAGAGTTAACGCCACAGGAGTTCGATCAGTTCACACGGGCTCATTTCAGCCATTTTACCCAGACACTCGCAAACTATAATCTGAAAAAGGATTCGGGTGTGGAGACGTATCTGGTCGGTGTCAAAGAGGATGGGGAAGTAAGGGCGGCAAGTCTAGTTACATTAACCCCTGTGATGAAAGTGTTTAAATATGCTTATACAAATCGTGGTCCGGTAATGGATTACAGTGACAAAAGGGTTTTTGATGTATTTTTTGAAGGGCTGACAACGTTCTTAAAACCTAAAAAAGTGATGTATGTAAGAGTCGATCCTTACGAAGTGATTAAAGAGCGTACCCACGATGGGAAAATAACAAAAGACATGGGAAACCGCTATATATATGATTATTTCAAGGCACTTGGATGGGATCATACAGGATTCACAAAAGGGTTTGATCCAATCGTACAGATCAGATGGCATTCTGTACTGGAGCTAGAGGGCAGTGATCCGAAAACACTGCTTAACAATATGGACAGCCTGAGAAAGCGCAATATTAAAAAGGCTCAGAAGAACGGGCTCCATCTGCGCTATCTGGAGCTGGATGAAATTGATGTATTCAGGAAATTCATGAAAGATACTTCCGAGATGAAAGCGTTCATCGACCGGGATGATGAATACTATATCAGCCGCAAAAAACATTTTGGAGACAATGTGCTGATTCCGCTCGTCTATGTGGATTTGGAAGAGTATAATGACTCGACCCGAAAAGACCGTGACCAGCTGGTCAAAAATATCGATAAAGCCAAAAAAGGACTGGAAAAAGATCCGGACAATAAAAAAGCTGAAAACAAGATCAAGAACCTGAGTGAGCAGCTGGCTAATATCGAAGATAAACTTGCGGAAGGTGAAGCACTCCTTAAGGAACATGGGAGAGAACTGCCTGTAGCGAGTTCTTATTATTTTATTACACCGCATGAAGTAGTGTATCTCGCCGGAGGCAGCGCCAATGAATTCAGACACTTCGCAGGGAGCTATCTGATCCAGTGGCATATGATCAACTATGCACTGGAACACAATATAGATATATATAATTTCTACGGAATCAGTGGTAATTTCACGCCGGAGGCAGAGGACTACGGTGTGATACAGTTTAAAAAAGGTTTTAATGCCAAAGTTCTCGAGTACATCGGGGATTTCATCAAGCCGGTAAATGGCCCGGCATATACTGCATATACAAATCTTGCAAAACTGCGTACGTTCATAGGAAGGTAGGATAAGGACATGAAGTTTACGGAACTGTCAGAAGAAGAATATAAAGATTATATTGAAAAAGGGGAGGAATCCGCCTTTTTCCAAATGATTGAAAATAAAGCCAACAGAGAACTGGATGGACAGGAAGTCCGTCTCCTTGGCGTAAAAGATAATGATGGGAATGTCGTGGCCGCCTGCTTGTTCACACTTAAAAAAACAGGTGTCGGCAAGAAATTCTATTACGCGAACCGTGGACCTGTACTTGATTATCATAATCACGGTCTCGTCAGATTCTACCTGCAGGAATTGAGCAGATATCTGAAGGCGAACAATGGACTTTACGTCAAGCTTGATCCGAATTGGATATATAAGAAATATGATAAAGATGTCAATGAAATAGAAGATTATGAAGCGCAGGACACACTCATAAAAATTATGGAAGACGAAGGATATGTGCACCAAGGATTCACACGTGGATATTCCAGGACTTCGCAGGCCCGTTGGATGAGTGTATTGAACCTGAATGGGTTTGATGAGAAGACCCTCATCAAATCATTCGATTCACAGAGGAAACGTAATATTAAAAAAGCACAGAAATTCGGTGTCAAAGTCCGTTTTCTCGATGTGGATGAAATTGATATTTTCATGGATTTGTATAAGGACACAAGCGAGAGGCAGGGCTTCTTCACTCATCCAAACCCGAAAGAGTATTTCTCCAATTTCAAGAAGACTTACGGAGACAAAGTACTCATTCCACTGGCTTATCTGGAGTTGGATGAATATGTCCAGAACCTGAAAAATCAGTTGGATGATCTGAAGACTAAACACAATCAGATGGTTCAGAAAGAAAATAAGAATGACAAGACGTTGAATAAAATAGCCGAGGCAGAAAAACAGATTGAAAAGTTGGAATCGGACTGGCAGACAGCGAGTGAAATTCAGAAAAAAGAAGGTAGCATCATCAATCTCGCCTCCGGTATTTATTTTGAAACACCGTATGAGATGGTCTACAATTCCGGAGCCAGTTCTTCAGAATACGCCCAGTTCGTCGGCCCTTATATGATGCATTATGAAATGATGAAATACTGCATGGAAAAAGGGATCGACAGATATAATTTCTATGGTGTCAGCGGGGATTTCTCCGAAGATGGGGAAGACTATGGGGTCTACCGTTTTAAACGGGGATTCAACGCTGAGATAGAGGAACTTGTCGGAGATTTTGTAAAAGTGATCAGTCCGGTCCAGTACAATATTTATAAAGTGAAAAGTAAGCTGCAGCAACTGAAAAAGTAAAATTCAAGAAGGGTTTGTCGTAAACATGCGTACATCACCAATCCAGGAGAGCACTTTCAAGTCATTCATGGAAAGCTATGACAGCTACTCCCATTATCTGCATGACACTCTTTATTATGATTATATATCTGAAATACAGGAAGTTCATCTGCTCGGACTTTATGACGATGATGAGCTGGCCGGTGTCACTATGCTGAGCGCGACACCGGTCCTTAAACGGTACAGATTATTCACTTCCCATACAGGGCCGCTCATAAAGAATTTCAGCAATGAGCGTCTGGAGTTCTTCCTTGCGGAAATAGACACGTATGTCAAACGCAATCATGCGCTGAAGCTGATCCATTCCCCATATCATATATACCAGATCAGGAACAGTGAAGGGGAAGTCGTAGAAAGTGAAAAGGAAAATCCAGAAATTGTCGATATCTATACCAATCTGGGATACACACATCAAGGATTTACAAAACAGTTGGTTACTGAAGAGCTGCTCAGACATCAGGCAATTTTGGATATTACTAAAAGTGAAGATGAACTGATTAAAAACATGGATTCAAAAACCCGGTATAACACCCGGGCGGTGGGACAGATGGACTTGAAGCTCAGATATCTGGATGAAGATGAGTATGATAAGTTCATAGAAATCTATAAAGACACAGAAGAGCGCATCGGTTTCGACCCGGTGAACAGTCGCAAGATTAAAAATCTGCTCAGGACGTTGAAAGATAAGACATATCTTACACTTAGCTATATTGAAATAGACTCATATCTGGAACGTCTCAATAAAGAATTGCATTCCCTTGAAGTGGAAAAAACTGAAATGGAAGAAAAACTCGAGATCGGGCAGGGGACGAAACGAATGAAAGGGCGACTGAACGAAACAAAAGATCTGGTTGCCAATAAAAAGAAAAGAATCGCCAAAATAGAAGAAGTGCAAAAAGAATACGGCAATACGATAGAATTGTCGGCTGCCATGTATTATTACAATAATCATGAGATGGTATATCTGTTCAGCGGCAGCTACCCTGAACATTCAATGTTCATGGGGACCAATTTCACTACATGGGAAATGATCAAAAAGGCTAAAGAAATGGGATTGCCAAGATTCAACTTCTTCGGCCTTACAGGGGATTTCACTGAAAACTCGAAAGACTATGGTGTATATAAGTTTAAAAAGGGCTACAATACATTCATTGAGGAACTTCCGGGAACATTCTATAAAGTATTTAACAAGCCGGTTTATAAAATAGCAGAAAAAATGAATAAGATATAAAAATGAAATGGATGGAGTAATTTAGGGAACAGTTCTGAGGGAGTTACAGAACTGTTCTTTTCATCATCAGTCGTCATATATTTAAAATGAAGGGGCAGAGACAATGGAATATACATTGCTGAGCGGAGTGTTAGTGATGGCACTCATAATATTATCTTTATACCTTAAAGTGAATCATTTGGAAACTCGTATGAAGTCCATGCAGCGCACTTTGAATCAATGGATTGAACAATCAGATCTTCCAGAGAACCCGATAAATGATGAATTGCGCGAACTTATAAAAATCGGTGAAGATGTAAAGGCGATTAAAAAGGCCAGGGAAGTATTAGGTCTGTCTCTTCTCGAAGGGAAAGAATATATTGATGGGTTAAAATTGAAAACAAATGATGAATGAAAAAGAAATGACAGGGCTTATATAGTCAGGGTCTTAGAAACCACACTGGAAATTCAATTTCCAGTGTGGTTTTTTATGTAATTTCGCTAGTCTATTTAACGAGGGTTTTACATACAGCAACATATATTTAAATATAGTTAAATAAAATACATTAAATGTTGTGTTTTTTGTTGTCTTTTATTCATTGTCAGTTTATAATGAACATATAACCTTTTAAATACATTATATGGAAGTGATGGAAAAATGAGTAAAATAGGATATGCGAGAGTAAGTACAAGGCATCAGAATCTGACAAGCCAGCTGGACATGCTAAAAGAAGCAGGGTGTATCAAGATTTTTTCAGAAAAGGTTAGTGGCAAGAAGACAGAGAGGACAGAACTTGAAAATTGTCTGGAATATATGCGAGATGGTGACACTTTGGTCATAACAAAGCTGGATCGTCTTGGAAGGACAACGAAACAATTGATAGAACTGTCTACTGAGTTGGAAAAACGCGGAATGGATCTTGAAATAATCAATATGAATGTTACAACGAAAGACCCAATGGGAAAAATGTTTTTTACGATGATGTCGGCATTCGCAGAACTTGAAGCGAATCTGATGAGTGAAAGGACAAAGAAAGGTCTTGAGTCAGCAAGAGCGCGCGGCAGAAACGGCGGAAGACCGGGAATTACAGAAGATAAGAAAGCGATGATCAGATCATTATATGAAACACAGCAATATACAGGCAGTAAAATCGCAGAAATGGCTGGCGTATCCAGAGCAACTGTATATAAAGTTGTAAATGAATCAAAAGAACAATAGAAAATATAAAAGATAAGCCGATCCGAAGGAAATATGTCCGGATCGGCTATTTTAGTATTTTTGGAAGTTATTGTAATATAATGTTTATATTCTATTATAAAGTTTACATAATATATATTATAGGAAGTTATGCATGTGGAAAAGAGAGGGCCCTTCACTGACATTCCTTTCATCTTTTATCTATAATTAAGACTGTCTATAAACCCACGTTCAATGTTTACGGTTAATAATACAGACCTCGGTTAACAGCTGCCGATAGATGCATGATACTTTAATAGTTCTTGTTCAGGTTCTGAAGAAAACAGCTTTTGATAGATCCATTGAAACTATGATTCGTATCTGATTGACTTTATGTAATATTGCACTTTTTTGATTCTAATGAATATCTTCTCCATAATAATATGCACGTTTATCTATCCCGTTAAAGCAGCCTATGATTTTGAATGATTGCTTGTCATCTATTTGTAAATCAATGTGATATGGTGAATGCCCGACTGATTTTATATGTTTGTGTATCCACGACCATAGCATTACAAAGCTGCACTGTATTAATATTGAAATTGACATATTATTTGTTATAACTGATGATACTCCAGACGTCATTATTTATTATTTTTCTTCATATGCTGCTCTGTCCCCGCTTTTCTGCTGATTATGCTTATGTATAGGCTATCTCACTGTGTTTAATCCTTTTATTTTTGTTTCAGCGGTGTTTATAGAAAGTTTTATAGGTGAATTATGGTAAATAAAGATGGATATCTTATTGGAACGGAGGGCTGTCCCCATGGATATCATTAAAAGGTTCTTTACCAGCAGTACGTCAACAGCCGGCAGGAAGGTCGTTGCCGTGTATGTTTTATTTCGTTTAATCACTATTGTCAATCTTATCAACCAGATATTATTCATACAAGAATGGGGAGATATCTTTACGTATGTGTTAACACTTGTCTTATTCACTATTCCTCTCATTGTGGAACGGGTGTTTAAAATTGAAATACCCAACTTGCTTGAGCTCATCATCATAATCTTCATTTTCAGTTCCACTATTCTGGGGGAATTGGGGGATTTTTATGGTTATATTCCAGCCTGGGATACAGCACTTCACACTCTTAACGGTTTTCTGGCTGCAGGTGTTGGTTTTTCACTTGTCTACCTGTTGAATAAGAATGCCGAAGGGATATCATTGACGCCCTTATTTCTCGCAATAGTCACTTTCTGTTTTTCTATGACCGTTGGTGTCATATGGGAGTTTTTTGAATACTATGCCGACCGCTGGATGGATCTCGATATGCAGAAAGACAGGATTGTGCAGGAAATCAGCAGTGTAAGTATTGGTGAAGCAGGCAATGCTGTCTATCATATTGAGGGTATTGAACGCACGGTCATTGAGAGTAAAAATGAAGCAGGTGCTGTCAATCAAACAGTGATTGAAGATGGTTATCTCGATATCGGAATCATTGATACTATGAAGGATCTCATTGTAAACTTGATTGGTGCAGTTGTTTTCAGTGTGTTCGGCTATCTATATGCTAAATATGATCACCAAAAATACAAATTTGTCCGAAATTTCATACTCAGAAGAAAAAAGTGATGAAAAGCCGTGAATCTCCATTCTAATGTATTGAGCCGGGCTTTTTATTTTGAGTGCATTAAAAAAACAGCTGCATCTGACAGCAGCTGCTTTATCTCATCCTTTTACCTTGTTTAGGTGAAACTTCATCATCAAACCCCTCATCCAACGGATCTTCTTTGGTAGCGATCTCTTTCTTCTTCCTGCGCCCTCTTATATAGAACCACATCAATATACTGACTAATAAAGACAAAATACAAAGAAAAACCGCGTAACCTGCCAGAGCCTCCCAATTTGTTGTTTCTATAAAATTTGGTACGACGAATGCTGTAATGAGCATTACCACTATCGTCAATACAGGTATGATAAAATACTTTTTCAATATTAATGGTATCAGTGCACTGAGTATCAGGACTGCAAGAATACTTATAATATAGAAGCTGACATTTTGAATCATCATTTTTCACCTCACTTTTATTATGTTCTATACTCGTTATTGTGATTAATGAAACATATTAATGATTTAAATTTTTTGAATTTTCATGTATAATTAACTTATTACTTCGGTTTTCGAAATTTAAAGGAGTGTTTTTTTATATGGAAGAACTTAAAACAAGAAGTCAGGTTGAAGAAAAATACACATGGGATTTATCAGATCTATTTCCGTCGGACGATGCATTCTACAAAGCTGTGGAGACGTTTAAGCCTCAAGTGGAGTCCTTTTCCAGCCAATACGAAGGAAAACTTACGGATGCTGGAACTGCAGCTGAAGCAATCACCAAACTGAAATCTCTGGTGGAAACTTTTGTCCCGATCGGTACCTACGCAAGCCTGAGTCTTTCTGCGGATCAGAGCGATGCAAATTCCCAGAAATTGAGTTCAGCATCATCCAATATCGCTACATATTTTGCCAGTGAAACCAGTTTTGTTAAAAGTGAACTTCTGGCTTTGGATACTTCTGTTTTGGAAGAAATAAAGAACAGCAAGCCGGATTTGAAAGTATTCATCGATGACCTTCTAAGACAAAAGCCGTACCAGCTTGAGCCTCAGGTGGAAAAAGTGCTGGCCGCCTACTCTTCTGTGTTCGACGGACCGTACGAATTATACAATAAGACGAAATTACTTGATATTGATTTCGGTACTTTTGAAGCGAATGGAGTGGAAATCCCCCTTTCCTATCTGTCTTTTGAAGGGGAGCTTGAGGGCCATGAAAATACTGAAATGAGACGGAATGCTTTCCGGGCATTCAGTGATAAACTCCGTGAATACCAGCATACGACAGCGGGTACTTATAATCTTCAATTGAAAAAGGAAAAAACGACTGCTGATTTAAGAGGGTTTGATTCCGTCATCGACTATTTGCTGCATGATCAGAAAGTGGACCAGGAACTGTATCATCGCCAGATTGATATGATCACAGAAGACCTTGCACCGCATATGAGAAGGTATGCAAAACTTCTGAAGCGTGTCCACGGGCTGGATACAATGAAGTATGAAGATCTGAAGATGTCTCTGGATCCATCGTCGGAACCTGAAATCAGTATCGAGGATTCACGGAAATACATCAATGATGCGCTCGGAATTATGGGAGACGACTACCTGGAAATGGTGAACCGTGCCTACGATGAACGATGGATCGATTTTGTGAAGAATAAAGGGAAATCCACCGGTGCATTCTGCTCCAGCCCTTATGGGTCCCATCCGTTCATTCTGATAACATGGACTTCTTTGATGACTGAAGTCTTTGTGCTTGCCCATGAACTCGGTCACGCGGGTCATTTCTACAATGCAAACCGTGAACAGAATGTATTTGATGCTCGAAGCTCGATGTATTTTGTCGAGGCACCAAGTACTATGAATGAAATGCTGATGGCTAACCATCTGCTCGAGAATTCAAATGACCCTAAATTCAAACGCTGGGTGATCAGCTCGATTATTTCCAGAACTTATTATCATAATTGTGTAACACATTTGCTCGAAGCTGCATATCAGCGTGAAGTGTACAAAATGGTGGATAACAATGAAAGTGTATCTGCCAATGATCTGAATACATTAAAACGTCAGGTCATAGAAGAATTCTGGGGTGACGATGTGGAAATTACAGAAGGTGCAGAACTCACATGGATGAGACAGCCCCACTACTACATGGGGCTCTATCCATACACTTACTCTGCAGGACTCACAATCGCCACTGCGATGAGCAAGCGGGTATTGAATGAAGGACAGCCTGCAGTCGATGACTGGCTCAAAGTTTTAAAAGCAGGCGGTACAAAATCACCAGTTGAACTTGCACAAATGGCAGGTGTCGACATTACGACAGAAAAACCGTTGCAGGAAACAATCGATTACATCGGTGAACTTGTAGATGAATTGGAAAAACTGACAAATGAAATAGAAGAATAATAAAAGGGAGCTGGAATGATTTTAAATCATTCCAGCTCCCTTTTAATGGTCATGTTTCTTGTAACCTATTTTACTGTGGTATTTCATGGATAAAGCCGGTTACTCCTATCGTTCGTATCCAAAGAACTATTGTTTTTTGGAGTTTGTACCAGCCGGTGTCTGCTCTATTTTACCTTCTTTCATCAGACGGCCGAGCGCACGTTTGAATGCACCTTTGGACATGTTGAATGCTTCTTTGATCTCTTCTGGATCACTTTTATCATTCAGTGGCATGGAGCCGCCATTCTTTGTAATATAATCGAAAATTTTCTCACTGTCTGCATCCATTTTTTTGTAGGCCTGCTTGATGAATGACCCGTTGATTTCCCCCTGGTCATTGATGCCGATGACTCTGAATTTCTTCAGTTCCCCGAGCCTGGGTTCTTCTTCACGCTCAGATTCATGAACGAATACTTTTTTACCGTCTTCTGTGAGCAGGAATGTCCCTACCTTCAGCAATCTGTACGGCCGGCCTTCCATCCATTTGTTTTTAAGTTCTGCAAAGTCCTCTTTTTTAAGAGGTGTGAACCGTTCTGCAACTTCATTTTCTGTAATCAGACGCCCGTAGAGCTGATTGTCGCTTTCCGCTCTCAATTTGAGGTAGATCTGGTCCCCTTCTTTTGGCCAGACTGTCTTTAGCTTGGGAAGGTCAATCCACGGTACAAGTATTTCCCTCGGTGCACCGATATCGATATATGCACCGTCGCGGTTGACTTCTGATACTGTTGCAAAGCCGTATTTATCGATGCCGACCGGTGGGACGACGGGTGCGGCAAAAAGCTCTCCACTGCGGTTCGGATATATGAACGCACTGACTTCTTCCCCGATTTCATACTCTTCTTCTGATGTTGAGGCGTTCATACGGATATATGACTCCCCTTCTGTCTTCAGATGATAGGTTGAGCCCTCTTTTTTGATTACTTCTAAAAATTGTACTGTTCCTGAAATATGTTCCATTTAGTTTCTCCTTATTGTTGGATGGTTTCGATAATTTCTGTCATGTCCCTGTTTAATACGAGTGTTGCATCCTGATCGAACGGTGTCGGGTCTTTATTGATAATGATGAAATGCTTCCCGTTGAAATAACTCGTCATTGCTGCCGCAGGATTGACGACAAGTGATGAGCCCATAACCACAAGAACATCCGCGTTTGATATTTTTTCTATTGCAGAGAAAATTGTCTTCTCATCAAGCATTTCACCGTAAAGTACAATATCGGGTCTAAGCACTCCGCCGCAGCTGCAGTGTTTGAGATCATTTTTCATTACTGCTTCCTTAGTGAACTGACGTCTGCATTCTGTACAGTAGAATCTGTTTAATGTACCGTGCAGTTCATCTATCTCCGTGCTGCCTGCATCTGCATGAAGTCCATCGATATTCTGTGTGATGACACCAGATGATTTTTCAAGCTGTTCCATTGAAGCGATATACTCGTGCACGATATTCGGTGCTTTATCTGCCAATAAAAGTCTTTTTCTGTAGAAGTTTATAAAACTTTCGGGATTGTCATTCATATGATCGATACTGAGCAGATATTCGGGCGAATAACCATCTCCGGAAATTTCGTCGAATAGACCGCCCATGCTTCTGAAGTCCGGAATGCCACTTTTCACAGAGACGCCGGCTCCTGTGAAGAACACGATGCGGCGACCTTCTTCCATAATGTCTTTAAATCGTCGCAAATCGTTATCCATAGGTAACAAGCCTCCTCGAATTATATTTCAATGGTACCATAAATGTGGTATCATCGCTTAAGAATATACTAAAGGAGAATGCCTATGCTACAGGTTACTGATGTGAGTCTCAGATTTGGTGACCGCAAGTTGTTTGAAGATGTAAATATTAAATTCACCCCGGGGAACTGTTATGGTCTGATTGGTGCGAATGGTGCCGGAAAATCAACGTTCCTTAAAATTTTATCCGGAGAAATGGATGCTCAGACAGGGAACGTCAGCATGGGGAAAGATGAGCGTCTTGCTGTACTGAAACAGGACCATTTCGGATACGAGGACCATCGGGTGCTTGATGTTGTACTGATGGGCTATACGAAGCTCTGGGAAATAATGAATGAAAAAAATGAAATATACATGAAACCTGATTTTTCTGATGAGGATGGTATCCGTGCAGCAGAGCTTGAAGGTGAATTCGGAGAAATGGGCGGCTGGACTGCGGAAGCAGATGCAGAAGGCCTCCTTCACGGTCTTGGTATCGGACCAGAATTGATGGACAGCCAGATGTCTGAGCTTGAAAACAATCAGAAAGTAAAAGTGCTCCTTGCACAAAGCCTGTTCGGTAATCCTGATGTTCTCCTGCTCGATGAGCCTACCAACGGTCTGGATATTGAAGCGATACAGTGGTTGGAAGATTTCCTGATAGATTTTAATAATACAGTGATTGTCGTATCACACGACAGACACTTCTTAAATAATGTTTGTACACATATTGCCGACCTCGATTTTGGTAAGATTCAGCTGTATGTAGGTAACTATGACTTCTGGTATCAATCCAGCCAGCTTGCACAGCAGATGGCACAGGAGCAGAACAAAAAGAAAGAAGAGAAGATTAAGGAACTGAAAGATTTCGTCGCCCGTTTCAGTGCCAATGCATCAAAGTCCAAACAGGCTACAAGCCGTAAGAAAATGCTCGATAAAATTGAACTCGATGATATCAAACCATCTTCCAGGAAATATCCATATGTCAAGTTCAGCCCTGAGCGTGAAATCGGAAATGATCTGCTTTATGTCAGCGGCCTTTCCCATACGGTCGATGGTGTCAAAGTATTGGACAACGTAAGCTTTACTTTAGATCCCTATGACAAGACAGTATTGATCGGTCAGAGCGAGACTGCCCGGACTACCCTGCTTCGCATACTTGCAGGTGAAATCACACCTGACGAAGGAGAAGTGAAATGGGGAGTGACGACATCACAGAGTTATATGCCAAAAGATAACTCTAAATATTTCGACGGAGTCAATACGGATCTGGTCGACTGGCTGCGCCAGTATGCGCCGCCGGAGGAACAGACAGAAACTTTCCTGAGAGGGTTTTTGGGAAGAATGCTGTTCAGTGGTGAGGAAGCGAAGAAAAAGGCAAACGTTCTTTCTGGTGGAGAGAAAATGCGTGCCATGCTTTCCCGTATGATGTTGTCGCAGGCAAACGTCATCATGCTTGATGAGCCGACCAACCACCTTGATCTTGAAAGTATCACGGCAGTCAATGATGGTTTGAAGGGCTTTAAAGGTTCTATCATATTCACTTCCTATGACTTCGAATTCATCAATACGATTGCGAATAAAGTGCTCGAGCTTAAAGAAAATGGCGCAATTGTTAAAGAGTCCAGTTATGAAGAGTACCTGCGTGATAAAGGTGTAATTAAAAACTAAGTTTTTAGACTTTTATAAAATATTCCAACAAATGAGTTTACAGAACCAATTGTTGTATGTATAATGACATTTATAATTAAATAGCAAATATGGATGAGGCGCATCAATCATGAGTAGCCGCTTGCAACAGTCTGCGAACTGGAGCGTGTGAAAGGGTG
>CAYTIR010000018.1:0-33657 GCA_964437955.1 uncultured Staphylococcaceae bacterium | reverse complement strand
CGAACTACAAAACAATTTCCAAGCGTATTAAACGCATCTCTGAAATCGAAAAGATGGAAGAGGATGGTACCTTTGACGTACTTCCTAAGAAGGAAGTTACTGAACTCCGTAAAGAGTATGACCGTTTGAACAAATTCCTTGGCGGAATCCGTGAAATGAAAGAAATGCCTAAAGCACTCTTCATCGTGGACCCTAGGAAAGAGCGCAATGCAATCATGGAAGCTAAAAAACTTAACATTCCAATCGTTGCAATGGTTGATACTAACTGTGACCCAGATGAAATCGACTATGTTATCCCTGCAAACGACGATGCAATCCGTGCTGTAAGACTTATGACAAGCAAAATGGCGGATGCAGTACTTGAAGGTCAGCAAGGCGTTTCTGACGAAGAAATTGCACAAGATCAGAACATCGACATGACAGAAGGTTCTGAAGAAGAGACAGCTGAAGCAGGCGAAAGATAATAAAGATTGAAACAACGGTGATAAGTATATAATTCTTATCACCTTTTTTTAAAGATGTGTATACTGAATTTACCCATCTGCAAACGAAAACATTAGTTCAGGAGGATGAATTATGGCTATTTCAGCAAAATTGGTTAAAGAACTACGTGAAAAAACAGGTGCAGGAATGATGGACTGCAAGAAAGCCCTTCAGGAAACTGACGGCGACCTTGATAAAGCGACAGATTACCTGCGTGAAAAAGGTATAGCGAAAGCTGCTAAAAAAGCAGACCGCATTGCTGCTGAAGGTCTGGTTGGCGTTAAATCAGAAGGCAACACGGCAGCAATCGTTGAAATCAACTCAGAGACTGACTTCGTTGCAAGAAACGAAGGGTTCCAGACATTGGTTGACGACATGGCAACTCACATCATTAATACTAAACCTGCTGATTTGGATGAACTGAATGCATCTGAAATGAATGGTAAAAAAGTTGAAGATGTTATGACGGAAGCTGTCTCCAAAATTGGTGAAAAGCTGACTCTCAGAAGATTTGCTGTTGCAGAGAAAACAGACAATGACTCATTTGGCGAGTATCTTCACATGGGTGGACGCATTGGTGTCCTTACGCTCGTTGAAGGATCAACAGACGAGCAGGCTGCAAAAGATGTAGCGATGCATGCTGCAGCACTGAACCCTAAATATGTCTCCAAAGAAGATGTTTCCCAAGAAGAGCTTGCTCATGAAAAAGAAGTTCTTAAACAACAAGCTCTTAACGAAGGTAAGCCTGAAAACATCGTTGATAAAATGGTTGAAGGGAGAATGCGTAAATATCTTGAAGAGATCTGCATTGTCGACCAGCCGTTTGTTAAAGATTCAGATCAGACTGTTGAGCAGTTCCTGAAATCAAAAGGTGGTACACTTAAAGACTTTATCCGTTTTGAAGTTGGAGAAGGTATCGAGAAGAGAGAAGAAAACTTCGCTGACGAAGTTCTCGGTCAGGTCAATAAGTAATGAAAAAGACACTTCGGTGTCTTTTTTTCTAAATGAATATTCAACAATAAAAGATAAGGATGAAGATATATGCCTGAAACTTCCAAATACAATCGTATCGTACTTAAATTAAGTGGAGAAGCACTAGCTGGGGATGAAGGCTTCGGCATTAATCCAGTAATCATTAAGAATATTGCCGAGCAGGTGGCTGATGCTAAACAGCTTGGTGCTGAAATTGCAGTGATCGTCGGCGGCGGCAACATATGGCGCGGGAAGGTCGGCAGCGACCTTGGCATGGACCGTGGAACTGCCGATTATATGGGTATGCTGGCTACAGTGATGAACTCCCTGGCACTGCAGGACAGCCTTGAACAGCTTGGCTGTGAAACACGCGTGCTGACTTCTATAGAAATGAAACAGGTGGCAGAACCCTATATCAGAAGACGGGCAATCAGACACCTTGAAAAGGGACGCATTGTCATATTTGCAGCAGGCATCGGGAATCCTTACTTTTCCACTGATACAACAGCGGCTCTGCGCGCTGCAGAAGTTGAAGCAGATGTCATTCTTATGGGCAAAAACAATGTGGATGGTGTTTATTCTGCAGACCCGAAATTCGACAGCGGTGCATTCAAGTACGATACACTGACTTATATGGAAATGCTCCAGGATAATCTCCAGGTGATGGACGCCACAGCTTCATCCTTTTGTATGGACAATGATATACCGCTTGTGGTATTTTCGATTACAGAAGATGGTAATATCAAGCGTGCTGTCTCAGGAGAAACAATTGGCACGCTTATCAAAAAGTAATGGGAGAGAAAGATAATGAGTGAAGCAGTACTGAAAGATGCAAAAGGAAAGATGCAGAAATCCCTTGAAAGTCTGCAGCGCGAATTGGCGGGAATCCGTACAGGACGTGCCAATTCCAATATGCTTGACCGTGTAACAGTGGATTACTACGGCGCGCCGACACCGATCAATCAATTGGCAGGTATTGCAGTGCCGGAAGCGCGTATGCTCACTGTAACACCTTATGACAAAGGATCTGTCGATGATGTGTTGAAAGCGATCCAGCAGGCCGATCTGGGTGTCAATCCGACAAGTGACGGCACAATGATCCGCATCACTGTTCCTCAGCTTACGGAAGAACGTCGTAAGGAATTCGTCAAGGACGCACGCAAAGAGGGCGAAAATTCCAAAGTTGCAATCCGCAACATCCGTCGTGAAGCCAATGATGAATTCAAAAGCATGGAAAAGAATGGCGATATCAGTGAAGATGAGTTGAGAGGCTATAATGATGATGTCCAGAAGCTCACAGATGATTTCATCGCCAAAATCGACTCTGCATGTGATGATAAAGAAAAGGATATCATGGAAGTTTAATTATCCTTTACAGGCGGGATTTCCTGCCTGTTTTTTTATGCTCCTTTCTTTGTGGTAGAATAAAGTGATTGAGGACAATTTGCTATCAATGTATACTATTAAATATAATGCTTTTGGAGGATTAACATGTTTGGTTGGAAGAAGCAGAAGCAATCAGCAGAGATAAAGGCGCTGCCTGAACATATTGCGATCATAATGGATGGAAATGGCAGATACGCCAAACAAAAGAACAGGCCGAGGGTCCACGGCCATTACGAAGGCATGCAAAATGTCAAACGGATCACCAGGCATGCATCAGATATTGGTATAAAGTATTTGACACTTTATGCTTTTTCCACAGAGAACTGGAGCAGACCCAAAAGTGAGGTCAGCTATCTGATGAAACTTCCGGGGGACTTCCTCAGTTCGTTTCTTCCGGAACTTATTGAGAAAAATGTTAAAGTAGTAACAATAGGAGACAGTGAGGCACTGCCCGAACACACAGTGAATGCTGTCTCGGAAGCAGTGGAGAAAACCCGGCATAACACAGGGTTGACACTTGTTTTTGCATTGAACTACGGTGGCCGTTATGAACTGGTCAGAAGTATAAAAGCAATTGCGGAAGAAGTTTCAGACGGGACCCTTTCCATAGATGATATCAGCCAGGAAACTGTGGATGCGCATCTTTATACTACGGATATGCCGGAGCCCGAAATGATGATCCGCACGAGCGGCGAATATCGTCTGAGCAATTTTCTGCTGTGGCAGTCGTCGTACAGTGAACTATTTTTCACAAAGACATTCTGGCCGGATTTTACGACAGATGAGCTGGACGGGATGATATCACAGTACCAGAGGCGATCAAGAAGGTTCGGAGGCCTGGACGAAGAGGAGGTATAACATGAAGACAAGAACAATCACAGCCATCATTGCGATGTCGCTTTTTATACCGCTTGTGGTAATCGGCTCATGGCCGATGCTTATTTTAGTCTATCTTCTTGCTTATACCGCCCTTTATGAAATATTGAAGATGAATCGTATTCATATACTTTCCATACCGGGAATGCTCTCGATGATTGCATTGTTCATCGTCATGGTCCCCCATGAAAGCTATGCGCCGAATATTTCCGCCTTTCAAGGGGATATGATCATCGGTATGGCACTTGTCATGCTCAGTTTCACTGTCGTGAGCAAGAACAGGTTCTCATTTGTAGATATGGGATTTTGTGTACTTGCCGTTGCCTATGTCGGCATAGGGTTCATGTATTTTTATGAAACTCGGGAAGCCGGTTTGATCTACATACTTTACGGGCTGCTCATCGTCTGGGTGACGGATACGGGCGCCTATCTATTCGGCCGGGCGATCGGAAAGAGGAAACTGTGGCCGCAAATCAGCCCGAACAAAACGATTGAGGGCTTTTTGGGTGGCATCCTGTGCAGCCTTCTATTGGCTATCCTGTTTTGGACAACCGGCTGGATCGAAGGCGTGCATTTCATACTCTTCGTGTTCCTTACAATGATCCTTAGCATGTTCGGACAGCTGGGCGACCTTGTCGAGTCTGCATTGAAACGCCATTTTGACGTCAAGGACTCGGGGAGGCTCCTGCCGGGACACGGTGGCGTCCTCGACCGTTTCGACAGTTTCATTTTCGTGCTGCCCCTGATGAATATTCTGCCACTCATAAATTAAGAGAATGATAAGGTGAATGATACATGAAGAAAATATCCATACTCGGTGTTACGGGCTCTGTTGGAACCCAGGCACTTGAAGTGATCAGCAATAATCCGGAGGCGTTTTCCCTCTGCAGCATTTCTGCAGGCAGGAATATTAAAAAATTGGAAGAGATCATTACAGAGTTCAGGCCTGCACTTGTCAGTGTCATGGATGACGATAACAGAAAGGCATTGGCATCAAAGTATACCGATATTGAATTTCTATCCGGCAGAGAAGGGCTTATGGCCATTGCACGTGATGATTCGGATATGCTGCTTACAGCAATATTAGGCAGTATCGGTCTGGAGCCGACACTTGCAGCGATAGACGCCGGAAAAGATATTGCGCTGGCCAATAAGGAAACATTGGTGGCTGCCGGCGAAATCGTCATGGCCAGAGCCAAGGAGAAAGGTGTGGAGATCATACCTGTGGATTCTGAACACTCAGCAGTTTTCCAATGCCTGCGGGGAGAGCGGTTAAGCGAGATGAGCCGAATTATTCTTACAGCCAGCGGTGGTTCATTCAGAGATTTCTCCAGGGATGAACTGACAGATGTGACACTTGATATGGCGCTTGACCATCCAAACTGGTCAATGGGCAGGAAGATAACGATTGATTCAGCCACCATGATGAATAAAGGACTTGAAGTCATAGAGGCAAAATGGCTCTTTGATGCCGATGTAGAACAGATTTCCACGGTGCTTCACCGGGAAAGTACAATCCATTCAATGGTGGAATTCATTGATAACAGCATTATCGCCCAGATGGGTACGCCGGATATGAAGACAGCGATCCAGTTCGCTTTCAGTCATCCGGACAGGCTTCCGATGACAAACCCGATGGATTTTGATGCCTTATCCCAGCTGAACTTCAAACCGATGGATCTGGAGCGGTTCAAAATGCTTCAGTATGCGTATGATGCCTTGGCAATCGGAGGAACGATGCCGGCAGTGATGAATGCTGCCAATGAATACGCAGCAGCAAAATTTTTAAATGGGGAAATTTCTTTTATAGATATAGAAAAGGTAGTAGAATTACGGATGAATGATCATAAACCGGTGAAAAACCCGGATCTAGATACCATTCTATATTACGATCGGCTGTATAAGTCCGACATGAGGTGATTAAATGACCGGCATTTTAGCATTTATAGTAGTTTTTGGTGTGCTGGTGACTGTACACGAATTGGGCCACCTGATTGTGGCAAAACGTTCCGGGATTATGTGTCCCGAATTTGCCATCGGCATGGGCCCAAAACTTTTTTCATATAAATTCAATGATACTCAATATACTCTGAGACTGTTGCCGATCGGGGGTTATGTCCGCATGGCTGCAGATGATATGGAAGTGAATCCCCTGAATTCAGGGATGCGCATCCAGCTCAAGGTGAATGACAGGGAAGAAATCACACATATCATTCTTGATGACAAGCATAACTTCACACACATAGAAGAAGTTGAAGTGGTCGAATCTGATATTAAAGAAAACATGACTGTGAAGGCTTTGAGGCTCCATGACAACGAAGAAGTCGAGTATGAGATCGCACACGAAGCCTACTTTGTGCAGAACTCGGAACTTGAGCGCATTGCACCAAGGTCATCAAGGTTTGAATCCAAATCAGTGTTTGCAAGATTCATGACATTGTTTGCCGGACCTGCGATGAACTTTGTCCTCGCATTCGTACTCTTTGCTCTCCTCTTCTATATACAGGGGAAGCCTACTGATGAGCCGGTGGTTGGTGTCGTCGCTGAGGATACACCAGCCGAGGAAGCGGGACTTTCTGAAGGGGACAGGCTGGTGTCAATCAACGGCACTGAAGTGGACAGCTGGGATCACATGTCCTCCATCATCCAGAAAGAAGGAGAGTCCGAGCTCGACATCGTTGTTGAAAATGATGGTGAAGAAAGAACGCTTGAGATGACTCCTATGATAGATAAGACGGAACTCCCGGATGGGGAGACGGTCGAGCGCCTGATAATCGGAATCGGGGCTGATATGGAACGCGGCGTGCTTTCCCCGCTTTGGTGGGGTATGCAGCAGACCTACGAAATGGGAACTATGATCTTCCACCTTGTCGTGGATATGTTCATCAGCATATTCGAAGGGAGCTTTTCCTTTGATATGCTTAACGGTCCGGTTGGAATCTATAAAGTTACCGAGGAAGTGGCTGCCCAGGGCCTTATGACACTGATCAATTTTACAGCCATATTGAGTGTGAACCTCGGCATCATGAACCTGCTGCCGATACCCGCCCTTGACGGGGGGCGCATCCTGTTTGTCCTGTATGAAGGGATATTCAGGAAACCGCTCAACAAGAGGGTGGAAATCAACATCCAGCTTGTTGGTGTACTGTTCGTATTGATGGTGATGATATTAGTGACATGGAATGACATAAAAACATTTTTCCTTTAGGAGTGAAGTCCAATGAAACAATCCAGAATGTTTATACCTACGATGAGGGAAACACCACAGGACGCAGAGAGCCTGAGCCATCGTTATATGCTGAAGGCCGGCATGATCAAACAGATGGCCAGCGGCATCTACACTTATCTTCCGATTACAAAGCTTGTGCTCAATAACATCGAGCAGATTGTGCGTGAAGAGATGAATAATATTGACGGTATAGAAATCCAGATGCCGGTACTGCATCCTAAAGAACTGTGGGAAGAGTCGGGGAGATGGCAGGCCTACGGATCAGAACTGATGCGTATGAAGGACCGCCATGATCGTGATTTCGCCCTCGGACCGACCCATGAGGAAATCGTTACGGCGCTGCTTCGGGATGAGTTGAAAAGCTATAAAAAGCTTCCGCTCACCCTTTTCCAGATCCAGACTAAATTCCGTGATGAGCTAAGGCCGAGATTTGGACTTCTGCGGGGCAGGGAATTTATCATGAAGGATGCCTATTCATTCCACAGTGATGAAGTATCACTCGATGAAACGTACAGGGACATGTATAATGCATATTCGAATATCTTCTCAAGAGTGGGGCTGAATTACCGTGCGGTCGAAGCGGACTCCGGTTCAATCGGGGGCAGCCATACGCATGAATTCATGGCGCTATCCGAGATCGGTGAAGACATCATCGCATATACGGATGAAAGTGGTTATGCTGCAAACATTGAAAAAGCAGCAAGTCCTGAACCTGAAATGACATCAGGTGCGGAGCAGGAACCGCTTGAAAAAGTGGAGACACCTGGAGTGGATTCATGCCTCTCCCTTGCGGATCATCTGAATATCGAATTGATTGAAACGACAAAAACGATGGTACTTAAAGTGGATGGGGAGTTCATCATGATTCTCATCCGAGGGGACCATGAGCTGAATGACATCAAAGTCAGAGATTACTTCGGTGCCGAAGATGTCGAGTTTGCTACCGATGAAGAAATCAATGAAGTGCTGCATGCTTCCCCTGGCAGTCTTGGCCCGGTGGAATCCACCGTGCCCGTATATATTGACTATCAGGTGAATGTTTTGAGAAATTATCCGGCAGGAGCGAATATTGATGGGTATCACTTTGTTAATGTAAATCACGGCAGGGACTATGAGGTAGCCGGTACCGGAGATTTCAGGTTCATCACCGAGGGTGAAAAAGCTGAAGATGGCAGCGGAGCAGTGAAGTTCATGAAAGGGATTGAAGTGGGCCAGGTGTTTAAACTTGGCACCAAATATTCTGAAAGCATGAACTTGAATGTACTCGATGAAAATGGTCGCAGTATACCTGTGTTGATGGGCTGCTATGGTGTGGGAATCTCCCGTACGCTGTCGGCAATTGTCGAAAGCCATCATGATGATCGAGGCATCATATGGCCGAAATCTGTCACACCGTTTGATGTTCATATCATTACAGCCAACCCTAAAGATGAAGAAGCCCGAAATGCTGCGGAATCCCTTTATGAAACACTCGGCAAGGAGTACAAAGTACTTTATGATGACAGAAAAGAACGCGCCGGAGTCAAGTTTGCCGATTCCGATCTGATCGGACTGCCGTACAGAGTTGTTGTCGGACGCGGCATCAAGGAAGGCAAAGTGGAAATAAAGGCAAGGGACAGTGCAGAGACGGTCGAAGTGGAAGTTTCTTCGGTACCTGATTATTTAAAAACAAATTATTAATTGAAATTTTCAGCGCGTAAATCAATGATTTACGCGCTTTTACAGGAGTGTTGTCAGTGAAAGGGAAGGAACAGTTCAATGTACTTCTTAAACAGGCAGGCATACAGGATAATCAGCACTTATCCGGCGGACAGCTTGAAAAGATAGTGGCAGACGATGAAGAGAGAGTATGGGAATTTCATATACATTTTGAAAAAATGATACCTGCTTCCCTGAGAGAATTGATGGAAGGCAGTGTAAGAGAAGCATTCTCATCAATTGCTGCAGCAAAAGTATACATTACATCGGATTCCTACGAAGAGAAGGACATCATCGACTATTTGGATTCGGCACTTTTGAAAGTCAAGGTGAATGACAACATCAGATACCAGCTTTTGAATTGTGATAAGGAATACAAAGATGGTGTGCTTATCTTCTCGGTTCAAAATGATATTGAAGTGTCTCATTTCAATAAGCATATCAACGGCAACCTGACTTCAGTGTATAAAGCACTCGGCCTGCCGATCAGCGCCGTCGAATTCAAGGTGGATGCAAACCTGGATAGTGATAAGCGTTCGAAGCTTGAAGCCCGTCTGAAAGAGGAAAAGACAGAGTTGGTCCAGGGCTTTATTGAAAACCGTAAAGAAATGGAAGAGGAAAGAGAAAACCGTAAAGAAGATGTTGTCAAACAGATTGGAAAATCTATGGATCTCAATGGTGTGAGACCACTGCATGAAGTCGTGGATGAAGAATTCAATGTTAAAGTGGAAGGCGTCATTTTTGACAGTGAGGTCAGGGAGCTCAGGACCGGACGGAAAATCCTTCAGCTTAAAATTACAGACTATACGGATTCCATTGCAGCCAAAATGTTCTCAAGGCATGGCAAAAATGATGAAGATGTATTTGATGCTTTGACTAAAAATGACTGGGTCATCATTGAAGGTAATGTGGAATATGACGAGTTCGCCAGAGACATGGTCCTCATGATCCGTAATTTGAACGTTATCCATAAACCGTCCAAAAAAGACACCATGGAAGATAAGCGTGTCGAACTGCATCTGCACTCTGAGATGAGCCAGATGGATGCCCTCAGGAACATCGGTGAATATGTCCAGCGTGCAAAAGATTATGGACACAAGGCGATTGCTATTACGGATCACAATAATGTCCAGGCCTACCCAGATGCATATCATGCTGCCCAGGGAGCAGGCATCAAGATGATTTACGGCATGGAAGGATTGCTGGTGGATGATGGTGCTCCAATCGCCTATAAACCACAGGATATCGTTCTCGAGAACCATGATTTTGTCGTATTTGACGTGGAGACTACAGGTCTGTCGTCCAAGTATGACCAGATCATAGAACTTGCTGGCGCAAAAGTGAGGAATGGCGAGATTGTCGACCGGTTTGAACGATTCAGCAACCCAAACGAGCCGTTGACGGAAACAATCAAGGAAATTACAGGCATCACCGATGACATGCTTGTCGGTGCCCCGCCGATTGATGAAGTGATTGAAGATTTCAAAGAGTGGGTGGGGGATGCCATATTCGTTGCCCATAATGCGAGTTTTGACATGGGGTTCATTGAAGCAGCATATCAGAAAGTGGGTTTTGGATCATATACGAATGGTGTCATTGATACACTTGAATTGTCACGGACAATAAACAAGGAGTTCAAGAAACATGGACTGAATATACTTGCTAAGAAATATAATGTCGAACTTACACAGCATCACCGGGCCATCTACGATGCGGAGGCGACAGCATATATTTTCATCAAGATGCTGTCGCAGATCAAGAAACTCGGAATAGAAAATCATAAAGAAATCAACAGCAGTCTGGCAGATCCGGACTCTTACAAGCGTGCGATGCCGACCCATGTGACGATTCTCGTTAAAAATCAGACAGGATTGAAGAACCTTTTCAAAATCGTATCCAGCTCACTGACAGATAACTATTATAAATCGGCAAGGATCAGAAAACAGCTGCTGGAAGAATACAGGGAGGGTCTGCTGATCGGCAGTGCGTGTGACTCCGGTGAAGTATTTACAGCTATGATGCAGAAGCCGTATGAGGAAGCAAAAAAGGTAGCCGGGTTTTATGATTACCTGGAAGTATTCCCTAAACCTCTCTATCGCCGCCTGCTGGACCGCGAGATCATCCGTGATGAATCCACGCTGGAAGAAATCATAAAAAATATCATCAAACTGGGACAGGAACTGGATAAGCCGGTTGTTGCCACAGGCAATGTTCATTACCTTGATGAATCTGAGAAACTGTGCCGTGACATACTTGTCAAGAGTAACCCGGGGAATCCATTGAGCCGTGGTATGCTCCCGGATGCACAATTCAGGACCACGACGGAGATGTATGATGAATTTTCATTTTTGGATGATGAAACCCGCCGTGAAATAGTCATCGATGCTCCGAACCGCATATCAGACAGTATAGATGAGGTCTCTCCGATCAAAGATGATTTGTATACGCCGAATATTGATGGTGCAAATGATGAGATGAGGAACTTGAGCTATTCCAATGCCAAGGCCCTCTATGGAGAAGACCTGCCTGAAATTGTTACAGACCGCCTGGAAACAGAACTGGAGAGTATCATCGGCAACGGTTTTGCCGTCATATACCTGATCAGCCAGAAGCTCGTTAAGAAGTCATTGGATGACGGCTATCTCGTCGGCTCCAGGGGTTCGGTCGGTTCCAGTTTCGTTGCTACGATGACAGAGATTACAGAAGTGAATCCTCTGCCGCCGCATTATGTCTGTCCAAAATGTAAACAATCGGAATTCTTTACGGACGGCAGCGTGAACTCAGGCTATGACCTGCCGGACAAGGAGTGTGACAGCTGTGGTGCTGAACTGATCAAAGAAGGGCAGGATATCCCCTTCGAAACCTTCCTTGGTTTCAAAGGGGACAAAGTTCCCGATATCGACCTCAACTTCAGCGGTGATTACCAGGCAGAGGCACACAACTATACAAAAGTGCTGTTTGGAGAAGATAAAGTCTTCAGGGCAGGAACAATTGGAACAGTGGCGGAAAAGACAGCATTCGGTTATGTCAAAGGTTACTTGAATGACAATGGCCTCCAAAGGCGCGGAGCCGAAATAGACCGTCTTGTGCTCGGATGTACTGGTGTCAAAAGAACAACCGGCCAGCACCCGGGTGGTATTATCGTTGTTCCTGATGATATGGACATTTACGACTTCACACCAATACAGTATCCAGCGAATGATATTGAAGCAGAATGGAAGACAACACATTTTGACTTCCATTCAATTGATAATAACCTCCTGAAGCTGGACATACTCGGTCATGATGACCCTACTATGATCCGCATGCTGCAGGACCTCTCTGGAATCGATCCAAAAACACTGCCTGTGGATGATAAGGAGACGATGTCTTTATTCAGCTCACCAGAAACACTGGGTGTGACCGAAGAGGATATCATATGCCGGACAGGTACACTTGGAGTGCCTGAATTTGGTACAGGGTTTGTAAGGCAGATGCTTGAGGATACGAGACCTTCCACGTTCAGTGAGCTGGTACAGATCTCCGGACTTTCACACGGAACGGATGTATGGCTTGGAAATGCACAGGACTTGATCAGAAGCGGTACATGTGACCTTAAAAACGTGATCGGCTGCCGGGATGACATCATGGTGTTCCTCATGTATCAGGGGCTGGAGCCATCTCTTGCTTTCAATATCATGGAAAAAGTCAGGAAAGGGAAAGGTCTTTCTGAGGAGCATGAAACTGCGATGAAGGAACAAGGTGTGCCGAACTGGTATATCGATTCATGTAAGAAGATAAAGTACATGTTCCCGAAAGCACATGCGGCGGCTTACGTATTGATGGCTGTAAGGATTGCATATTTCAAAGTGCATTATCCTCTTTATTATTATGCAAGCTACTTTTCAGTACGGGCATCTGATTTCGATCTGCTGACAATGGTTAAGGACAAATCGACCATCCGTCACAAAGTGAAAGAAATGAATCAGAACTTCCAGGAGCTTTCCAAGAAGGAGAAAGATACTCTCGTTGTGCTTGAAATCACTAATGAAATGGCACAGCGTGGATTCAAGGTCAAGCCGGTTGATATAGAAAAATCCGACAGCTTTGATTTTAAAATTGAAGATGATGCACTCATCCCGCCGTTTGTCGCAGTGCCCGGTCTGGGTGCCAACGTTGCGAAGCGTATTGTGGAAACGCGGGAGACGGAACCTTTCATCTCAAAAGAAGATATCAATAAGCGTGCCGGTGTTTCCCAGAAGATCATCGATTATATGACAGAAATGGGGAGTCTGGACCACCTTCCTGACAAGGCACAGCTCTCTATATTCGACATGTAGCTTGATGTTGCGGCGATTACAGCCGTGTGATATAATTATCTATGATATTAAGGACTCACGTCACACGGAGAAGAACGGGCTTGCCCGTTCTTCTCTTAGTTTTGAAGGAGGCGAATGGACAATGAACCGCACTGAGCAAAACGTTATGGACAAAGCACAGCCGGTTGTCGAAACGTTGGGATATAAGCTTGTAGAAGTGGAATATGTCAAGGAAGGTCCGGATTTCTATCTCAGACTTTATCTTGATAAGAAAGGCGGTATCTCACTTGAAGACTGCGCTAAAGCCAGTGAAGTCCTCAGTGAAAAGCTTGATGAATGGGATCTCATCAAAGGAGGATACTTCCTAGATGTTTCTTCTCCAGGAGCCGAGCGTCCCATAAAAGATGATGATGACCTTGAAATGACACTGGATCATGGCATCTATGTCAAAACTTATCAGCAGATTGCTGGTGAGAAGGAATGGACAGGTGTCCTTAAAGAGTATGATCAGAAATCGGTTACCGTGGAATACAAAGTGAAAACACGCACAAAAACAATTACTATTGAAAGAGAAAAGATAGCCACTATCAGAAAGGCGGTCTTATTATGATTGGAGGCGCTAGACAGTGAATCAGGAATTATTGAATGCGATTGATTACCTTGAAAAGGAAAAGAGCATTCCCCGTGAAGTGCTGATTGAAACTATTGAAGCAGCATTGATGACGGCTTATAAGAAAAATTACACACAGCATAAAAATGTAAAGGTCGATTTAAATATCGAAAATGGATCATACCGTGTCATTTCGAGAAAAGATGTAGTGGAGGAAGTAGAAGACAATACTGCAGAAATAGATCTTGCGACTGCACGCACAGTCAATCCAGCGTATGAAATCGGAGATCCTTACGATGAGGATGTCACTCCAAAAGATTTCAACCGCGTAGGTGCACAGGCGGCAAAACAGGCTGTAATGCAACGTCTTCGTGATGCTGAACGCGGCATACTTTATAATGAATTCATCGATAAGGAAGATGAAGTGATGACTGGTCTGATTGATCGTGTCGATAATCGCTTTGTCCATATCCAGCTTGGCCGTACGGATGCAGTGCTCAGTGATTCAGAGAGAATGCCGAATGAGACGTACACACCGAATGAGCGCATCAAAGTGTATGTCAATAAAGTGGAACAGACGACAAAAGGGCCTCAGATTTTCGTTTCCAGAACCCACCCGAATCTTCTGAAGCGTCTGTTTGAGAAAGAAGTGCCTGAGATTTATGACGGAACAGTTGAAGTCATGAGTGTCGCGCGTGAAGCGGGAGAACGTTCGAAAATCAGCGTATATGCAAAGAACCCGGATGTTGATGCCGTAGGTTCATGTGTCGGCGCCAGAGGGACACGTGTCGAAGCGATTGTCAATGAACTTTCAGGTGAAAAAATAGACATCGTCCTCTGGGATGAAGATCCGAGAGTCTTCGTCAAAAATGCACTCAGCCCATCCCAGGTTGTGGATGTCATTGTTGATGAGGAAAACCAGTCTACGATGGTGATTGTGCCGGATAACCAGCTGTCACTTGCCATTGGTAAAAAAGGGCAGAACGCACGCCTTGCCGCTAAACTTACAGGCTGGAAGATCGATATTAAAAGTGAATCTGATGCTGCAGAAGAAGGCAGTGTAGAATAAATTTCGGGGTGAATGTCTTATGAAAAAGAAAGTGCCACTCAGAAAATGTATACTGACTCAGGAAATGCATCCTAAAAAAGATCTCCTAAGAGTTGTGGTCAATAAGGAAAATGAAGTGTTTGCAGATGCGACCGGTAAGAAAAACGGACGGGGAAGCTATGTTGTCAAAGATCTGGAGAAGGTGAATGAAGCGAGGGCTAATAAAGTACTCGAATCCAGACTTGGGTTTGACAGCGAAACACTGGAACCTGTTTATGACGAAATCATACGTCTGATCTACAGGGAGGATATCCCTAAAAGATGACCGATAAACTACTCAATCTGCTTGGGATTGCCAAACGTGCAGGCAAACTGACGGCCGGGGAAGAAAAGACAATAGATTCTATCCGGAGTCAGACTGCTAAACTTGTGTTTGTTGCTGCTGATGCAGGTGAAAATACAAGAAAGAAAGTTAAAGATAAATGTAGCTACT
This sequence comes from uncultured Staphylococcaceae bacterium, assembly GCA_964437955.1. Lineage (GTDB taxonomy): Bacteria > Bacillota > Bacilli > Staphylococcales > Salinicoccaceae > Salinicoccus. The sequence continues at coordinate 18,564 of CAYTIR010000018.1, read as the reverse complement.
ATAATATACCGCTGATTGATAAGTATTCCAACACGGAGTTGAGTCAGGCTACAGGTTCACCGAACAGGGTGGTACTGTCAATCGCGGACTCAGGCTTCGGCAAAAAGATGCTGGAGCTCGCAGAGAAAGGAAAGTGATTCAATGAGTAAAATCAGAATCCACGAATATGCAAAAGAAAACGGAGTTTCTTCTAAAGAAGTCATGGAATTCCTTCAAAACAAAGGGATTGAAGTGAACAGCCATATGAAGTCATTGGAAGACGAGGAAATCTCTGTACTGGATAAGAAATTCAAGAAAAGTTCTGTCAAACCGGAAGCTGGAAAAACTAGCAAGCCGGCACAGAATAAATCCCAGGGTCAGGGTAAAAACCAGAGTCAGAGTAAAAATCAAGGTCAAAAACCTTCAAACGGTGCTGGTAATAACAAACAGAACCAAGGACAGGGCAAAGGGCCCCAGAACAAAAGAAACCAGAAAGCAAGACATCATAAACCTGGACAAAAAGGTGTTAAAAAGAATCAAAACCAAAAGCCGGCACCGAAAAAGGAAGTGGAACTTCCAAAGGAATTCAAATATCAGGAAGGCATCACTGTTGGAGAGCTTGCTGAAAAAATCGGCGTAGATGCTTCTAAAATTGTGAAGGATCTATTCCTTGTCGGTGTAATGACGAACATCAACCAGGCACTTGATAATGATTCAGTTGAGCTGATTGCTTCCGATCATGGTTTTACAGCTGAGCTTGAAGTTGTTGTCGACAACACTGATCTTGAAAATTATTTTGAACTTGGTGATGATCTGAATGAAGTGAGACCAAGTGTTGTAACAATCATGGGTCACGTAGACCATGGTAAGACTACACTACTTGACTCGATCCGCCATACTAAAGTAACTGCCGGAGAAGCTGGGGGCATAACACAGCACATCGGTGCGTATCAGATTGAAAACAATGGTAAGAAGATTACTTTCCTTGATACACCAGGTCACGCAGCCTTCACTACTATGCGTTCGCGCGGTGCTCAAGTAACAGATATCACAATACTTGTCGTAGCAGCGGATGATGGGGTAATGCCGCAGACAATTGAAGCGATCAACCATGCGAAAGCTGCAGAAGTACCGATCATCGTGGCAGTCAACAAAGTGGACAAACCTACAGCCAATCCGGACCGTGTAATGACGGAGCTGGGTGAACACGGTCTTTATCCTGAAGACTGGGGCGGCGACACTATCTTTGTTCCCCTTTCAGCTTTGAACGGGGAAGGCATAGATGATCTTCTTGAAATGATCACGCTTGTCGGAGAAGTAGAAGAGCTTAAGACTAAAAGTGATATGCCCGCAATCGGTACAGTTATAGAAGCGGAACTCGATAAATCCCGTGGTCCGGCAGCATCGCTGCTTGTCCAGCATGGTACACTCAAAGTCGGTGATTCCATCGTTGTCGGGAATACATTCGGTAAAGTCAGAGCCATGGTGGATGACCTTGGACGCAGAATTCAAAAAGCGGGACCGTCAACACCTGTAGAAATTACAGGTCTCAATGATGTTCCGTTGGCCGGCGACCGTTTTGTCGTATTTAAAGATGATAAAAAGGCGAGAAGTATTGGAGAAGCCCGCTCGGAACAGCAGGTTATGAAAAATCGAGAGCAGACTCAAAGTGTAAGCCTGGATAACTTGTTCGAGCAGATGAAAGAAGGCGAGATGAAAGATCTGAACCTGATCATCAAAGGTGATGTCCAAGGCTCTGTTGAGGCACTCAGCGCATCCCTCATGAAGATCGATGTGGAAGGCGTCAATGTACGCATCATCCACACAGGTGTAGGTGCGATCAACGAGTCAGACGTTACACTTGCCTCTGCATCCAGTGCAATCATCATCGGATTTAACGTGCGCCCGGATGTTAATGCTAAAAAAGCTGCAGACCGTGAAAAAGTGGATCTCAGACTCTACAGTGTCATCTATAAGGTGATTGAAGAGATTGAATCTGCAATGAAAGGCATGCTTGATCCAGAATATGAAGAGAAAGTCATCGGTAACGTAGAAGTCCGTCAGACTTTCAAAGTATCTAAAGTGGGAACCATCGCCGGTGCCTACGTAACGGATGGTAAAATCACCCGTGATTCAAGTGTAAGAGTCGTCAGGGAGGGTATAGTCATCTATGAAGGTGAACTGGATACTCTGAAACGCTTTAAGGACGATGCCAAAGAAGTGGCAGCAGGATATGAATGTGGTCTGACAATCAAGAAATTCAATGACCTTAAAGAAGGAGACCAGATTGAGCCTTACATCATGGTCGAGATTGAAAGGTGATAATCTATGAGTAACAGACTGGAACGTGTTGCTGAAGAAATTAAAAAAGTGGTAAGTGAGGCTCTCAGGACAAAGGTCGACAATCCGGATATAGGTATGGTGACCGTCACTGATGTAGAACTTACAAAAGAGATGGAAACAGCAACAATCTATTACACTTCATTGAACGATAATAAAGAAGCAGTAGCTGATGCCCTGGAGAAATCCAAAGGACTGATCCGTTCTGAAGTTGCCAGGGAAATCAGAATCAGGAAGGCACCGGAACTTGCTTTCAAATATGATAATTCCATCGAGTATGGTAATAAAATCGAATCGCTGCTGAATGAAATCAAAGATAGATAAGCCTGTGGGGACATCCCCCGGGCTTTTATTTTTACATATGGAGGTGACGGGATGCTTCATGGTGTAATCCCGATTGATAAACCGCGCGGCATGACAAGTCATGATGTGGTTTTTAAAATGAGAAAAATATTGGGTATGAAAAAAGTGGGGCATACAGGAACACTTGATCCGGAAGTGACAGGTGTACTGCCTATTGTTGTCGGGGAGGGGACGAAGCTTACTGAATACATGCAGACGAAGCGCAAAAGCTACCGGGCACGTGTAACACTCGGATTTGCGACTGATACAGAGGATCAGACTGGGAAAGTTACTGAAGAAAGCGATGTATCATCTATCACGGATGCAGAGATAGACCAGGTCATTGGATCATTCCCTGAAGCTTACGAACAGCAGGTGCCGATGTATTCATCTGTCAGAGTGGAAGGCAGAAAATTGTATGAGTATGCCAGGGAAGGAAAAAGCGTTGAACGGCCGTGGAGAACTGTCCAAATGTACAAGTTGGAACGCACTTCCAGCATTACGAGGGAAGATGGCCTCATACACTTCTATATCGATGCAGAGTGTTCAAAAGGGACCTACGTAAGAACACTGGCAGTCGATATCGGCCGCAGGCTTTCTGTACATGCACATATGTCCCATCTTGTCAGAACCGAGTCGTGCGGAATAGCGTTGGAGCAGGCGGTTGCAATGGACGCCCTTCAAGAAATGGAGCATTCAGATGCAGTTATTCCTATACTGGAAATCCTCAAAGAAGAATCGGTGGTGGACATCAAAGATGAAGGATTTTTATTTAAAATCCGGAATGGGCAGAAGATGTCCAAATCTGCTATCATGGAAAGTGTCGAAGGTGACGGAGGAGACTTGATTGTCTTTACATATGGGGGAAGACCTCTCGGTGTATATTATCCTCACCCGGACAAACCTGATGAAATGAAACCATATCAAATGTTCAACATTCAAGAGGCGATGAAATGAAAATTATCCGATTACACTATCCATTAGACAACAAACAGGACGAACTGGAGGATTCTGCTGCTGCGGTTGGCTTTTTTGACGGTCTGCACAGAGGACATCAGGACGTCATCAACAATATGATTGAAATTGCTGAGGAAAAAGGTTTAAAAAAGGCAGTGATGACTTTTGATCCGCATCCATCGGTGGTTCTCAGTCCGAAAAAACAGCGCACGACATATCTCACACCGCTTGATATCAAGCTGGAGATGTTTGAAGGTCTCGGAATCGACTACTGCTTCATCATTAATTTTTCAAGTGCATTCGCATCACTTGAGCCTGATTACTTTGTGAATGAATACTTGATCAATAATAAAGTGAAAGAAGTGATTGCCGGTTTCGACTTTTCCTACGGACGGTACGGTAAAGGGAATATTGATACGTTGAAATCATATGATGACTTCAATACGACGGCGGTTGCAAAGCTGACTTCAGGAAACGAAAAAATCTCTACGACAAAACTGAGAGATGACCTGGCCGGACACAGGCTTGAGGAAGTAAACGATGCACTGGGCAGACCCTTTGAGATTGAGGGCGTCGTAGTCCAGGGCGAGAAGCGGGGCCGCACGATAGGCTTCCCAACAGCGAATGTTGAGCCTGGCTACAGGTACCATCTGCCTGCTAAAGGTGTGTATGCTGTGACCCTTAAACTGGATAACGAAGAAGGCATCTATAAAGGGGTATGTAATGTCGGTGTAAAACCGACGTTCCATGATAATCTCACACGTGTGGCTATCGAGGTCCACCTGTTTGATTTCGACAGGAGTATTTACGGAGAGAATGTGACAGTCTACTGGCACAACTTCATCCGCAAGGAACAGAAGTTTTCAGGTATTGATGAACTCACAGAACAAATCGGCAAAGATAAAGAAAAAGCAGCGGAATTGCTTGAAAACCAATGATGATTACCGTATAATGAATCAAGTACCTTATCTTGGTGGAAAGAAACTCCGACGTCCACTCGGATACAGGTGTACAATAATTAAAGGAGGCGTTTCTTCATGGCAATTTCACAAGAACGCAAAAACGAATTGATTCAGGAATACCGTACACACGAATCCGACACAGGGTCACCAGAAGTGCAGATCGCTGTTTTGACAGCTGAAATCACTGCGCTCAACACTCACCTCGGAACACACAAAAAAGACCACCACTCAAGACGCGGTCTTCTTAAAATGGTAGGACGCAGAAAGCACCTGCTCAACTATCTTCGTGATAATGATATTCAGAGATACCGTGAACTTATCGGGAAACTTGGTCTTCGCCGCTAATTCACGTTTTGGCATATCCTTGGGATATGCCTTTTTTTTATGTATATTTTTTTGCAAAAGTGATATGATTGAAATAAGCAGCCATACTAAGGAGAGTAGACAAATTATGATAGAATCAACAAAAAAGGTATATGAAACACAGTGGGGCAGACATAAGCTCACAGTAGAATACGGTGAGGTCGCGAAGCAGGCGAGCGGTGCCGTATTAGTACGTTATGGGGAAACAGTGGTACTGAGTACTGCAACAGCTTCCAAAGAGCCGAGAGATCTGCCTTTCTTTCCACTGACTGTTGCATATGAAGAGAAATTGTACGCTGCCGGTAAGATTCCGGGCGGATTCAACAAGCGTGAAGGACGGCCGAGTGAAGAGGCGACTTTGACCAGCCGTCTCATCGATCGTCCGATCAGACCCCTATTCCCTGATGGCTACAGACATGATTTACAGGTAATGAACATAGTTTTATCTGTAGACCCTGATGCTTCCCCGCAGATGGCGGCAATGATTGGTTCTTCCATGGCACTTGGTGTAAGTGACATCCCATTTGAAGGACCGATAGCTGGGGTTACCATTGGATTGATTGATGGAGAATTCATCATCAACCCATCAACAGAGGAAATGGAAAGATCAGAAATCGACCTGCAGGTTGCAGGAACGAAAGACGCAGTGAACATGGTTGAAGCAGGAGCTAAGGAAGTCACTGAAGATACTATGCTTGAAGCGATCATGTTCGGTCATGAGAACATCAAGGAATTGGTTTCTTTCCAGGAGGAAATTCTGTCTCAGCTTGATGTTGTCAAAAATAGTTTTGAAAAGCCTGAACAGAATGCATCATTGACAGCTGAAATGGAAGAGAAAGCAGAATCCATGGGTCTGTACAGTGCGATTCAGGATCCTGATAAGCAGGCTCGGGAAGAAGCCATTAACAAGGCCAAAAACAATATTCTTGAATCCTTGGATGAAGAAGCAGAAGATTATGAAGAGACGTACGCGGAAGCATCGGAAATTATCGAAAAGCTTCTGAAAAATGAAGTTCGCAGATTGATTACTGAAGAAAAAGTCCGACCGGATGGACGTGAACCTGGAGAAATCAGGCCGCTTAACTCACAAGTGGGTCTGTTGCCACGAGCGCACGGTTCAGGTTTGTTTACACGCGGACAGACTCAGGCACTTACAATCGCGACTCTGGGCGGTCTCGGAGAACACCAAATCATCGATGGCCTGGGTGTTGAAGAGCATAAACGCTATATGCACCATTATAATTTCCCGCAATTCTCAGTTGGAGAAACCGGGCCAATCAGAGGCCCTGGCCGTCGTGAAATCGGGCATGGTGCTCTGGGAGAGCGTGCGCTGCTTCAGGTTATCCCTGATGAAACGACCTTCCCGTACACTATACGTGTCGTTTCCGAAGTGCTCGAATCCAATGGTTCCAGTTCACAAGCTTCCATCTGCGGATCAACATTGGCACTGATGGATGCAGGTGTACCTCTAAAGGCGCCGGTTGCCGGAATCGCCATGGGTCTCGTTATGAAAGACGGGCAGTACACGATACTATCTGATATCCAGGGAATGGAAGACGCACTGGGTGATATGGACTTTAAAGTTGCCGGTACTGAAAAAGGCATCACTGCCATTCAGATGGATATTAAAATTGACGGACTGAGCGAGGATATCCTCAAAGAAGCGCTTGCACAGGCGCGCGAAGGAAGAAGCAGAATCCTTGAAAATATGATGGCAACAATCAGTGAGCCGCGTAAAGAACTGAGCAAATACGCCCCTAAAGTGGAAGTCATGCACATCAATCCGGATAAGATCCGGGATGTTATTGGACCTGGGGGCAAGAAAATCAATGAAATCATCGATGAAACTGGTGCGAAGCTGGACATCGAACAAGATGGCACAGTCTACATTGGTCACAGTGATTCCTCTATGATTGAAAGAGCGAAAAAAATCATTGAAGATCTTACACGTGTGGCTGAAGTTGGACAGGTCTATATGGGCGAGGTCAGACGTATCGAGAAGTTCGGTGCATTCGTCAATCTGTTCCCAGGAAAGGACGCACTGGTCCACATTTCACAGCTTGACACGAAGCGTGTGGCAAAAGTAGAAGATGTCACAAAAATCGGCGACAAATTCCTCGTTAAAGTGACGAACATCGATAATCAGGGCAGAGTGAATGCCTCCAGAAAAGAATTATTGGAGGACAAAAAGGAGAGTAATTAAATTGATTTTTAACAAAATCGAACTCAATGGTACTGAATATGAAATAACAGGACAACTAAGAATCAAAGAGGATAATGAAGTGAAAATCATTTTTGACGACCTTATGTTCGGCAATACTTTAAAAGAAATGTCGAACAAAAAGAAAACGGCCGAGTCTCTCATTTTAAAGAACAGTGAGGAAACAAGATACGATACGAAGAACGTATATGTTTCCCACCTTACGATAGATGGCGAGCATTATCACGCCACTTTCAAGTAGGATTTAGGAGGAAATATTTTGAATGCATCAAAAAAAGAAAAGGCAAATATACAGATAATCCCTCTTGGCGGTGTTGGTGAAATCGCCAAAAATATGTACGTTGTTGAAGTGGACGAAGAGATGTTCATACTCGATGCGGGACTGATGTTCCCCGAAGATGAGATGCTTGGTGTCGATATAGTGATACCGGACATCTCCTATATTCGCGAGAACAAACATAAGCTCAAAGGGATTTTTCTTTCCCATGGCCATGAAGACTCAATCGGTGCGATTCCTTATATCATTGAGGAACTCAATGTACCAATATATGGATCAAAGCTTACTCTGGCGCTTGTCAAAGACAGACTCAGAGCAAAAGGTGTCAATAAAAAATTCAAGTTTTATACGATAAACAGCAAGTCACGTATGAAATTCAAAAATGCCGAAATGGTCTTCTTCGAAACGAGCCACAGTATTCCGGATGCATATGGTGTAAGTATCGAAACCAAATATGGATCTGTCGTCTACACTGGGGAGTTTAAATTTGATCAGAGTCTGAAAGGTGATTACAGCTATAATATGGCTAAAATGTATGAAGTCGCCCAAAAGGATATCCTGGCATTGATCAGTGACTCCACCGAAGCGGAGAAACGCGGCTATAATACACCGGAGAATGTCATCGAGGAGCATATTCTTGAAGGCTTTGCCAAAGCACGGGGCAGGGTCATCGTCTCCTGCTATGCCTCGAACTTTGTACGCATACAACAGGTGCTGACAAATGCGGCAAAAACGAAACGTAAGGTTTCATTCCTCGGAAGAACCTTAGAGAATTCGTTTAAAGTTGCACGAAACATGGGCTATTTTGATATTCCGGAAGGGCTGCTTGTTCCAAGCCATGAAATCGGGAATTATCCCGATAATGAACTGGTCATTATTGCTACAGGTTCCCAAGGTGAACCAATCGAGGCGCTTGGAGCCATGTCACGCGGTCAGCACGAAGTGACGAACATCAAGGAAGGTGACATCGTATACATTCTTACGACGCCTTCATCCAATATGGAAGTCGTTCTCTACAGTACTATGAATGAACTTGTTAAAGCTGGGGCAAACATTGTTTCACCAGAACAGAACATTCATGCATCCGGACATGGATTGAGCGAAGAATTGAAAATGATGCTCAATGTGATGAAGCCGAAATACTTCATCCCGGTACAGGGTGAATTTAAAATGCAGATTGCACATGCCAGGCTTGCTGCGGAAGCAGGAGTGCTTCCTGAAAATATATTCCTTCTTGAAAAAGGGGATGTAGCATCCTTTGATGGCAAGGCAATGATCAGTGCTGAAAAAGTGACGGCAGGTAATGTACTCATTGATGGAAGCGGCGTAGGTGATGTAGGTAATATTGTACTTCGTGACAGACGGTTGCTCAGTGAAGACGGTATATTCATTGCTGTCATCACAATTGATCCAAAGGCACGAAAAATTATGGCAGGACCCGAAATTCAATCCAGAGGGTTCGTCTACGTAAAAGAAAGTGAAGATCTGCTGAAGGATGCAGAAGAACGTGTTTATAACATAGTGCTCGATTCACTTGATGAGAAGAAATTGGAATGGAGTACTCTTAAACAGAGTATCAGGGATGACCTCGGCAAGTACTTGTATGAAAATACGAAACGCCGTCCAATGATCATTCCAATCATATCTGAAATATGAAAAAAAGTATGAGACTGTCAATTGTGGCAGTCTCATTGTAAATCTGAGAGGAGCATACCATGGCACGAAAGCGAAAAAAGACAACGAAAAGAAAGCAGAATAACAGAACTTATTATTCCATTTCCGCCTTCTTCATCATCGTTGTTTTATTTATAACCATTTTCCAACTGGGTGTCATTGGAGCATACATAGATGCTTTCTTTGCCTATCTTTTCGGCACAAGCAGATATTTTACTTATCTGATTTTGTTCCTTGCAAGTATTTATCTGGCTGCCGAGCAAAAGATACCGTTTACAAGAAGGATGGGCGGTTATCTTCTATTGCAGTTCGGTCTATTGTTTTTATTCCATTCAATGCTTTATATTACGAACCGGGCGAGAATAGAGAACTACTTCACCTTGTCTGAAACAATCGAGACGATTCAGACAGATGGCATCATGCATTTCTTCGGCGGCGGCATCATCGGTCAGCTTCTATTCCAGTTTTCTTCGACGGGAGTATCTCTTATCGGTACATTGTTCCTAGGTCTCATCTTCATCTATTTCAGCTATTTGATCATTACATCAAAAGATATTGAACAGGCATTGGCCAAAGATCTGTCGAATTTCGGAAAAGCACTTAAAAATATAGGTTTGATCCTAGCAGCAGCTGCTGCTAGGATCGGCATATGGCTGAAGCAGCTGTTTGCCGCATTGTTTGAAGGGAAATCTGAAAAAGCATCTACTGGTAAACAGCAAAAGGCGCAAAAGACTGAGACTGGATCACATTCAAATAATGGTAAGGCTAAAAAAGAAAGTCAGATGCCTAAAAATATCGATGATTTTGAACCGGATGAGTCTCTTATCGAAGATATGAATGCTATTGAAATCGACGAGAAACCAGAACCAATATCGAATAAGAAGGAATCTCATAAAGAAGAAATTACGGAGACAAAAATTGATAACGAGAGCACAGAGCCTCAAAAGATTGAATATGAATCTGAAGATCCGGGAAGTATGCCAGAAGATATCGCAACGGAATCTGACGGCGAAGATGAGATTGAAACATTTGATGATGGTGAATTGAATGCATTGAAACAATATGAACTGCCGGAAATCACAATGCTGAAAGATGCAGAAGTGACAGAGAAGGTCAGCAACAAAGAAGTGTTGAAGCAGGGCAGGATACTGGAGGAAACCCTTAAGAACTTCGGGGTGAATGCCAAAGTTTCCAAAATCAGAATTGGACCCGCAGTTACACAATTCGAAATTCAGCCTGATATTGGTGTGAAAGTAAGTAAAATCATCAATCTTCAAAATGATATTGCATTGAGTCTCGCTGCTAAAGATATTCGTATTGAAGCACCGATACCCGGAAAATCTGCTGTCGGAATTGAAGTGCCTAACTCAGTCATCAGCATGGTGACCTTAAGGGAGGTCCTCAAACGTCAAGGCTCTGACAACTTACTGGAAGTGGCACTGGGTAAAGACATTTCTGGAAGCCCGATCACTGCCGAGCTTAATAAAATGCCCCATCTGCTAGTAGCAGGGGCCACTGGCAGCGGTAAGTCTGTCTGTATCAATGGAATCATCATCAGTCTCCTGATGAAGGCAAAACCTCATGAAGTGAAACTGATGATGATCGATCCGAAAATGGTTGAACTTAATGTTTATAATGGTATCCCTCACTTGCTGTCACCTGTAGTGACAAATCCTCAGAAAGCGAACGATGCCCTGAACAGGATAGTAAGTGAAATGGAACGGAGATATGATCTGTTTTCCCACTCCGGAACGAGGAATATCGAAGCATACAATCAATATTTGGAGCGTGAAAGCGAAGAGCCTGAAAAAGTTCAGAAGCTTCCTTATATCGTTGTAATCATTGATGAGCTTGCCGACCTGATGATGGTTGCATCGAAAGATGTCGAAGCATCGATTACAAGAATTGCACAGATGGCACGTGCAGCAGGTATTCATCTGATCATCGCTACGCAAAGACCATCCGTAGATGTAATTACTGGTATAATAAAAGCGAATATCCCATCAAGAATCGCCTTCAGTGTAAGTTCGTCTACAGATTCAAGGACGATCATCGACTCGCAGGGTGCGGAGAAACTGCTTGGTCGCGGGGATATGCTGTTCCTGCCTTCTGGCAGATCCAAGCCACTCCGTGTTCAGGGAGCTTTCCTGTCTGATGACGAAGTAACGGATATTGTCGAGTACATCACCAGCCAGATGAAGGCAAACTACGAAAAATCGATTATGAATAAACCAGTGCAGAAAGAAGAAGTGGAATCAGAAGATGACCTTTATCCGGACGCGAAATGGTTCGTCATTGAAGAACAGCGGGCAAGTGCTTCACTGCTCCAGCGCCAGTTCAGGATTGGATATAATCGTGCGGCGAGACTGGTCGATGACCTGGAAGCGAATGGAGTCATTGGACCAAGCAGTGGCAGTAAACCACGGGATGTACTAATACAGAATGAAGAGTAAGGAGCCAATTATGTATAATGTCACTAGGAGTGAAGTGAATCGTATTCCATCTGTAATAATCAATACTGATAAATTTAAGACGATAACGATCCAATTACAGCTTAGAAGCAGACTCGAGCGTGAACGGGTGACAAAGCGCAATCTGCTTTCTCGGATGATGGTGAAACGGACGCTCCGTCACACGACTGAAGCGGATCTATTAAATCATCTTGCTCATTATTATGGTGCTCATCTGACTACAAATGTCGGAAGGAAAGGGCAGGATCATATCGTTACTTTCAGCGTGGAGTTTGTAAATGACAAATTCATAAGGGAAGATCTTGATATTCCGAATGAAATGTGCAAAGTTCTAAAGGATGTTCTCAACACGCCGTTTAATTATGACGATGGTTTCAAGGAATTTTTCGAGCGTGAAAAACGACTGTATAAAAACAGGTTGAAAAGTATGAAAGATAATCGTGCCCAAGCCAGTTTCCAGGCGATGGTAAATACGATGTTCGCTGATGAAGATTATCAATATCTTTCGCATGGTGTGCTGGAAGATATAGATGCCATCACGCTTGCTGACATCAAAGCTGAACATGAAATGATGATGGATTCAGATGACATTGTCTTTCTGACAGCGGGCAGCGTGTCAGATGAATTTACGGAAAATCTGTCGATCATACATGGGAGAGCAGAGAAGAAACAAATTGCTCATCATCCTTATCCATATAAAGGGGTATCAGCAGTGAAACGAGAGACTGACACCCAAAAGATCGAGCAGGCGAAACTCAATATGGGATTCCGGGCAGAGCTTGATTCACCTGAATCACATATGGCATTCAATGTGCTGAACCAAATGTTTGGCGGAACGGCCTCTTCATATTTGTTCCGTAATATACGTGAAAAGCAGAGTCTTGCATATCAGATCAGCTCGCAGATCGATGTCAGGAATGGATATATGTTCGTCATGGGCGGTGTGGATGCTGAAAATGTTAAAAAAGCAGAGTCAGCTATACTGGAAGAACTGGAGAGGTTCAGAAAAGGAGATTTCGAAGATGCCTTCCTGGAAGAAATCAAAGGTATGATGCGTGTAAACAGAAAAGAAGTCATGGACAAGCCAAAGGGACTCATCGCATTGGAATATAATCAGCTTCTGAAAGAACCGGAAACTCCGGACTGGGAAGAACAGCTTGCCCGGGTGGAAAGGGAACTGATCATTGAAGTGAGCAAAAAAGTCGAATTGGATACGGTATATGTACTGACAAGGAGTGATGAAGATGCAGCTGACTGAATATAAGGATATTGATGAAAAAGTATACAGCCATAAATGCAGCAACGGACTGGAAATTTTCATCATTCAAAAGCCGGGATACAGTAAAAAATTTGCAACATATACAACAAAATACGGGTCTATGGACGACTTTTTCAGTGTAGACGGCAACGAGCTGCGGGTACCGGATGGCATTGCCCATTTCCTTGAGCATAAAATGTTTGAGAAGGAAGACGGTGATGTTTTCAACCTGTTTTCAAAATATGGGGCGAATGCCAATGCATTTACATCGTATGACCGTACTTCCTATCTCTTCAGCACAACAGAGGATTTCAATAAAAATCTCGACCTCCTGATGAGTATGGTGGAACAGCCATATTTCACAGATGAAACCGTGGAACGTGAAGTCGGCATCATCAACGAGGAAATAAAAATGTATCAGGATAATCCTGGTTACAAGCTTTATTTCGAGACTCTGAATCAGATGTATCATCATCTCCCTGTCAAAACTGACATTGCAGGCACGCTTTCTTCAATTAGTGAAATAACAAAAGAGCATCTCTTCACATGTCATTCAACATTCTATCACCCATCGAACATGGTGATGATCCTTGTGGGCGATTTTGAAGTGGAATCATTGTTATCCCGTATAGATACACACCAGAATGAACGCGGAATCACTCATATCCCAACGATTGAGCGTAAATTGCCGGAAGAACCTTCAGCAATTGCGTTGAGACATAAAGTTCTTGAAATGGATATTCAGGATACGAAAGTAATGATTGGATTTAAAAAATCCCAATCACTCGAAGGGGCATCCGATCGTCTTGTCAGGGATCTGTCGATGATGTTTGCTCTCGACATGGTATTTGGTGAACAATCTTCTTACTATTATGAATTGATGGACTCAGGATTGATCGATGATTCTTTCAATTTCAGCCATATAGAAGAAAAGGCTTTTGCACATACACTGCTCGCATCCACAACCGATTCTCCGGAAAAATTGACGAAACGTCTGACGGAAATCATCAATGAAGTAAAAAGTGGTGAATTTTTCACTGAGGAAAAACTCGCGAACCAAAAGCGCGAAGTACTGGGGGACTATTTAGCGAGCTTGAACTCACCTGAATACATTGCGAATCAATTTACCAAATATCATCTTGATGGCTATGATTTATATAAACTGCCGGAAATCATAGAACACATCACGCCACTCGATGCAAAAAAACACTTTATCGATGTCATGGACCCGGATAACATGGTAGAGTGTATATTGAAACCACATGGCTAGATACATTATCACCGGCAGTACCGGGGATATAGGCAGTGAAGTGCATAAAATGCTGGAAAAGCATGAAGTCATCACTTTTTCAAAATCCAGGCAGCCCAAATTTTCAAGCACCCACCACTATCTCGATTTGTCAAAGCCTTTCACTGAAGACGTTCTTGAAGATGCCACTTCAGATATTGAACAGCTGGATGGATTGATCTGGTGTCCAGGCGAGAGCCTGTATAATCTATTACAGGATACTGCACTCGAAGAAGTCGATGCCCAGTATAACCTCTCTATAAGGTCATTGGTTGCATTTGTCAGAGTCCTTCTGCCGAAACTTCGCAGAAGTGCTTCCGGCCGCATCATCATCATTACCTCGGTGTGGGGCAGGAATGGTGCGAGCTTCGAGAGTATTTATGCTTCGATGAAAGGTGCACAGGAATCACTTGTAAAATCTTTGGCCAAAGAATTTTCAGCGACGGGTATTACAGTAAATGGTATCGCGCCTGGTGTTGTGGAAGGAGCGATGACGGATCTGCTGTCGGATTCGGATAAAGCCTTCCTGATAGAAGAACTTCCGCAGTCACGGTTTGTTCGCACGGACGAAGTCGCCCATGCAGTCAGCTACCTGCTCGATCCAAAGTCAAGTTCTGTAAATGGTGAAATTATGAATATCAATGGGGGATGGTATACATGAGCGAAGAAGTAAAGGACAAAAAAGGGATGTACCCTGAAAGAAATATTGAACAGTATATGGAGTATGAAAACATAAATAATCGTCCAGGTCTCCTCGGAGATGTCTCCTCCCTTCTCGGCAACTTAGGAATCAGCATCAATACAATCAATGGTGTAGAGAACAGAAGACGTGGTCTACTGGTACGTACTGATGAGCTTAACAAGCTCAGACGTTTTCAGTATATCAGCGGTTACATCGATGATATTAATATATTGAAAATTAGAAAACCCCAGGTGAGGGACAGGCTGGCTGTGAGGCATGGCCATTTCATCAAGCGCGCTGAAGAGGATAAGAAAGTCTTCCGATTCACACGTGAAGAAATTGGTATACTTGTTGATTTCCTGGCTGAAATCTTCCAAGAGTCTGGCCACCGTCTGATTGGTATCAGAGGGATGCCCAGGGTAGGCAAAACCGAATCGATTGTAGCAGGCAGTGTCACAGCTAAAAAGAAATGGTTGTTTTTATCATCCACTCTGATCAAACAGACGGAGAGAACAAGTTTGTTAAAAGGGGAGTATAATGATAAGAACGTCTTCATTATCGACGGCGCTGTTACAACGAACTCAACGAAAGAGCAGCATCAGCATTTAATTAGAGAAATAATGAGTTATCCTGCCATCAAAGTAGTGGAGCACCCCGATCTGTTCATTGAAGGGATGCACTATACGCTCGAAGATTTTGATTATATCATTGAACTTCGTGAAGACGAGAACCAGGAAATCACTTATGAGAAACACAAGAAGAAACACTGGTTCCAGAATGAGGACATGGATTTCTTTGGTGGAATGTAGGAGGTACCATGAAACTCGGAGCATACTTAAAAGATAAACGTGAAAAATCCGGAATAACGCTTAAAGAGATGCAGGAGAAATCCGGCATAAGGAAAGAAATTATAAAACGCATGGAAACCGGCGACTTCAAAAGTCTGCCTGATCCGAAGCATGCCCGCTTTTTAGTTGAACAATATGCTTCAGCCATCGGGCTCGATGGCCCATCGCTGATTGAAAAACATTCGGACGAATTCCCTGATGCATCGGTCGAGGGCAAAAAGCGCCAGCAAAATGATAACGAGGATTATCAATATTTGAAAAAAGTGCTGATCAGCTTCACGATAATGGTCGTTGTTTTATTCATAGGTTGGATGATTCTGCTTCAGATCGGCTCCCAGGCGGAGATATTCAGTCAGAAACCTGTATATGATGTTGGAGAAACAGAAATCAGTGAAGAGGACACTGCTGAAGAGAAAAGCGATGAAGAGCCAGAACAGAAAGAAGAGGAGACCGAAGAGGAACCGACTGAAGAAGCTCCTGAAGGGGCGGATTATACATTTACCGGTTCTGACGGCAACACACTGTTCTATGACATCAACACCAATGGTCCCCTGACAATTTCCCTGGAGGGTGAATCGGCTTCATGGGTGACGTTATCAGATGATGCCAATAATACTTATGCATATGAAGAACTGACAGAAGGAGAATTTGAGATCGCCGATGAAGCAAAGATCCTGTATCTTACGCTTGGTAATGCAACAGATTTCAATGTCAAAATCGATGGTAAGGAGCTGGATGATAGTCAGGCCGGTGATGCGGTGACTGTCTATTATCAATTCAACATAGTAAAGGAGTAAGCTTATGAATATACCCAATCAATTGACAGTGTTCAGGGTAGTGCTTATCCCTGTGTTCCTGGTGTTTGCGCTTATTGATTTTGGATGGGGCAACATGTCTTTCCTTGGCGGGGAAGAAATCCGGATAGAACAATTTACTGCGGCCATCATCTTCATTGCAGCTGCAATGACTGATTTTCTGGATGGATACCTTGCAAGAAAATGGAACCTGGTAACGAACATGGGGAAATTTTTGGATCCGCTGGCTGATAAAGTCCTGGTTACCACCGGTCTGATTGTACTGGTCGAGTGGCAGGTGATCTCTTCATGGATTGCAGTGATAATCATCGCCCGTGAATTTGCAGTGACGGGATTAAGGCTACTCCAGATTGAACAAGGGTATGTAAGTGCTGCAGGACAATTGGGGAAAATAAAAACTGTATTCCAGATGATTGCGCTGGTCCTTCTGCTGTGCGGTAATCTGTTCATTGCATATACGCCATTTTCGGCAGGGATTCTGGCCATGTATATTGCTGTATTCTTTACAGTGCTTTCAGGTCTTGAGTATTTTTATAAGGGCAGAGCAGTTTTCCTTGATGATAAAGGAAATTAATTTTGGAAATATAAATGCTCAATAGTCCGATAATAGTAGTATTCTTATGCAAGAAACTTTGAAGATGCGAACAAATTTTAAGAAACAGTTCCTAAAAGCGAATATACGTTCGCTTTTTATTTTTGTACATGATATAATAATGACCGAAAAGAAATAATGGAGGGTAAATATGGACGAGAGACAAAAAGCGATTGATACAGTGATAAAGAACATGGAAAAGTCATTCGGTAAAGGGGCGGTCATGAAGCTTGGTGATGATGCAGGACGTAAAGTGTCCACGGTATCCAGCGGGTCCATCACCCTGGACAGGGCACTTGGTGTTGGCGGATATCCGAAAGGCAGAATCATTGAGGTCTACGGTCCGGAGTCCTCCGGTAAAACGACAGTGGCCCTTCATGCGATTGCTGCAGCACAAAGGGACGGCGGAATCGCTGCTTTCATAGATGCAGAACACGCACTTGACCCTGAGTATGCTAAAAACCTGGGTGTTGATATAGAGAATCTTTATCTGTCCCAGCCTGATACAGGAGAGCAGGGACTTGAAATAGCTGAAGCATTTGTCAGAAGTGGTGCGGTGGATATCGTAGTGGTCGATTCCGTTGCTGCCCTGACACCAAGAGCGGAAATTGAAGGGGAGATGGGTGATGCCCACGTCGGTCTGCAGGCACGCCTTATGAGCCAGGCTCTGAGAAAGCTATCCGGTGCAATCTCCAAAAGTAATACAACAGCAATGTTCATCAACCAGATCCGTGAAAAAGTCGGTGTAATGTTTGGTAACCCTGAAACGACACCGGGTGGCCGTGCATTGAAATTCTACAGCTCAGTGCGTTTGGAAGTCCGCCGTGCCGAGCAGCTTAAACTCGGTCAGGATATCGTCGGTAACCGTACAAAAATCAAAGTTGTCAAAAACAAGGTTGCTCCGCCGTTCCGTGTGGCTGAAGTGGATATCATGTATGGACAGGGAATTTCCAAAACTGGGGAAATCGTCGATCTTGGTGCAGAATATGAAATCATTCAAAAGAGTGGCGCATGGTACTCCTATGAAGGAGACCGTCTCGGTCAGGGGAAAGAAAATGTAAAAGAACACTTGAAAAATAATCCTGAATTATTTGCTGAAATAGAGGAGAAGCTCAGAAATGCCCTCGGTTTCGGTGAAAAAGTTGAGGAAGTCGAAGAGCCGGAAGATACTGACACTGCTCCAGACTCCCTTTTTGAGGATGACAAAGAATAAGGGGATCGATCCCCCTTGGAAATTATCAAGCACCCGGATGGAAATCGCCCGTTCTGGTGCTTGATTTTATTTACATTTATCTTTAGAATTGGTTATATATAATATTAAGTTCGATCTATATTATATAAAACAATAGCTAGAGCCTGTTAGGGAGGTGTTTATTGTGGACATGATAGACATTTTCTTGATCTTGCTTGGCATTATTCTAGGTGTTGTTATCGGATATTTTATCGTCAGAAACACTTTGACTAAACGGCAGCAGGAGGCGCGTACTTCCGCAGA
>CAYTIR010000017.1:0-34268 GCA_964437955.1 uncultured Staphylococcaceae bacterium | reverse complement strand
GCTGCCGACAGTACAGTGGATGGCCACCGGTTTCATGCTCGTCATGGGCATCGTCATTCCCGTCTCGGCACTTTTACTCCAGTGGTTTACAACCAGACAGCTGTTCCTCGGGACCATGATCATATTCACAATCGGTACGACCATCTGTGCAATGGCACCGACTTTTCCGGTCCTGCTCTCCGGCCGTCTGATCCAGGCGATCGGCACCGGAATGCTGATGCCAATCATGTTCAACGTCTTCCTGCTGCTTTACCCGCCGAATAAAAGGGGTAAGATTATGGGAATTGTCGGTTTGGTCATCATGTTCGCACCAGCACTCGGACCTACATTGTCGGGAATCATTGTTGAATACCTGGGATGGAGGTTTTTATTCATCACGGTAATTCCATTCTCACTGTTCTCAATCATATTCGCCTCCATCTTCCTGGTTAATGTATCTGAAGTGACGAAACCAAAAATCGATATTCCTTCCATCATCTTCTCCACAATCGGATTCGGGGGGACAATCTATGGATTCAGTTCCGTCGGAAAGAGTGACGCGGGATTCATGAACCCGGAAGTGATGGTCGCAATCACAGCAGGCGTAATCGGCATCGGTCTGTTCGCCTTCAGACAACTCCGGCTGGATGAACCGATAATGGATCTGCGTGTCTTCAAATATCCGATGTATGCCCATGCAGTCATCCTGTTCCTGATCATCATCATGACCATGTTCGCATCAGAAATCATCCTGCCGATCTATATGCAGGGTCCGTTAGCACTGAGTGCTGCCGCTGCCGGCATACTGCTTTTGCCCGGCAGTCTACTGAACGGGGCACTCTCGCCTTTCATGGGGGCACTGTTCGATAAGCTTGGGCCGCGCCCGCTCATGATTCCCGCAACACTCATACTGAGCGGCACGATGTTCACGATGAGCCGGCTCGATACTGAAAGCTCGCCGTGGGTCATCCTTGTCGGATTCATGCTGCTCATGATTTCCGTTTCAGCAACCATGATGCCCGCTCAGACGAACGGCCTCAACCAGCTGCCGAAAAGATTGTACCCGCACGGCACAGCGGTCGTTTCAACACTTCAGCCTGTAGCCGGTGCAATCGGAGTATCTGTGTTCATCAGCATCATGAATGCCAGACAGATGAATTTCCTGGAGAATGCATCAAATCCTGATGACCCTGCAACAATCGACCAGGCTATGGTCGCTGGAGTTGAACTCGTATACTTCATCGCATTCACCATCTCCATTATTGCAGTCATCATGTCATTCTTCGTCTATCGTGCCATGCCTGCGGATGACATGGAAATGGAACAGTCAGAAGTGAACAATTAAAAACAAGAGCCTTTCCGGTCATTTTCCGGAAAGGCTCTTTTCATGTTCAGTCCAGTATTTCCTTCACTCTGCCAACCGTACCATCTTCGAGTTTCACCTTGATGCCATGATGATGGGTTGCTGAATTCGTAAGGATTCTTGAAACCACCCCTTCAGTCAGCTTTCCCGTTCTCTGGTCCTGCTTCTGGACGACTTTCACCGTTTTTCCAGGCTTGATATCCTCTCTTTTTGTTCCTGTCATTTTCATTCTCCTCTTTTCGTTTCAATTCTATCCTATATATTATTTTAAACCATCATTTTATTTAAATTGATCTTTTCTGCTCGCGCCAGCTCCTACAACCTTCCTGTAATTATCAGGGTCCGTATCCCCTTCTGTGTTGATCAGCAGCACTTTTGACGTTTCATCCAACCCGAGCCGCTTCTTTAATTCAACATGGTTCCCACTTCTCGTTACTTCATGCAGCACGCCCGTGGTGACTGCACCTGATTCCCCCGATATCACTTTATGATCCTTGGCTGAAGGGTTTCCGAGCACACGCATGCCCTGGGCACTTACGGAATCATCGCAGGAGATGAAATAATTCGTTAAAGATTTTAAGATGTTCCATGCAGCCGGGTTCGGTTCGCCACAGCACAACCCTGCCATCATTGAATCCAGATCCCCCGCCACAGCAACCGGTTCCCCGTTTTCATTTCCCGCAGACTGATACAGGCAATCTGCCTTGCGGGGCTCAGCAATGATGATTTCAGGCATATCTCCACCTGTTGCGTTAAATACGGCTGCGGCCATCGCTCCGGCGAACGATCCGACACCTGCCTGCAGAAATATATGGGTAATATCATCAAATCCCTTGTTTCCCAACTGTTTTATGATTTCGGAAACAATTGTCATGTATCCTTTCATGATGTTTTCAGGAACATCTTCATATCCTTCCCATGCTGTATCTTGGAGAAGCACCCAGTCATTTTCATCTGCCGCTTCCGCCGCATAACGGACAGTATCATCATAATTCATATTGGTGATATGTCCCTCAGCCCCGTGATCTGTCACAGCATTGAGCCGTGACTTTGCAGTCCCTTCCGGCATGTATACTTTGGCTTTCTGGTTGAAGATTCCCGCTGCCCATGCAACGCCCTTACCGTGATTGCCATCCGTAGCGGTTGCGAAAGTAATTTCAGGCAGGTCCGACACCCTCTCCAGTAATTCATCAAAAGTGACAGAGTCCAGATCCAGTTCCAGTACTCCGGCAAAGTATTTGGCCATCGCATAGGAGACGCCCAAGCCTTTGAATGCATTCAGTCCAAACCTTTCTGATTCATCTTTCACATATACCTTGTCCACACCCAGCAGTGCCGCGAGACCTGATAAATCCTTTAGGGGCGTTTCTGTGTACCCGGGCATCGTTGCATGGAACCGATTCGCCTTGTCCATTTCAATTGTGGAATAAACACCCGTATATTCATTGGCATCCCGCGTGTCCCGGAACCGATTTTCAATCCACCTGATGTTCTGCACCTGTTCTCCTCCTTCAAGGGTTTTCTTCAAAATAATCATATCCTTCAACTGTCTCCCTGCTTCGAATATCGGCTCATCGTAATTATCGATAAAAAAGTTATCAATCCGGTATGATGTTTCAAACCCGCATGCTTCATAAAATGGAAGGGTCATCGGACTGTCTCCTGTTCCGACATACATGACGTCTCCTGAACGACTGTAATAATCACATACAAAATCGATCATCACTCTGCCATAGCCCCTGCCACGGCAATCCGGTGCCACAGCGATGTTCTTGATCTCATATATGCCGTCGCCCTCACATGTCACGACACATACGCCCTTGACACTATCATCTTCCAATATGTACATATCGCCCCGGTTCAAATACCGGTCTACCATATCTTCCTGTTCATCTGCCATCAGCAGCAGATCCAGATATTGTTTCTTGTTATACGACACTTGTTTTATATCAATATTACACAACTCCTATAATTGGAATATCTGCCGTGGTATCATATATAGACTTAAGGAGGACACATCATGACAGGTAAAACACATATTATCGGCGGCATCGCTACAAGTCTTGCATTCGCCCACTTCTCAGATCTGGATCCGATTATCATGGTCGGCGGCGGCATCATCGGTGCGCTCATTCCCGACATATGCCACGGCGGCAGCAAAATGGGAAAAGCGCTGCCCATTCTTTCAAAAATAATAAATCTGATATTCGGCCACCGGTCTTTCACCCACAGCCTGGTTTTTTTGGTAATTATATCGTTTCTGATGGACAGGTTCCTGCCATACGATGCGGTTAAAACCGGCTTGATGACGGGTATGATCAGTCATCTCATTTTGGATATGGCTACCAAAAGCGGAATTCAGCTGTTCTTTCCGATCAGCCTGAAAGTCAAATTCCCTTTGACGATCCGGACCGGGAGCATGCCTGAAAATCTCATATTCAGTATATTATCACTGGTGTCATTCTATTTCGGATTTCAGCTTCTGACCGTTTACATATAATCATCCTGCCCGGCTTTTAAATTCCAGCCCCTTTGCTTCCTGATCCATTCCATATACCGCAAAATTCTATTATCGTCATATGGAAATTTAACGAAATTCATAACAGACAAAAGCGCCTCTGGTTCATCATAACCAAAGGCGCCGGTTCATTCAATCTACTTAAAAGGGCCTTCCCCTTTAAAATACTGATCTATGGTTTCCAGTACACCGCTCATATTATTACCCGGTGCACTGTATTTGGCAATCTGTTTCACTTCTTCAGTGGCATTTTCCATGGCAAAGCCGTATTCCACATGAGCGAGCATTTCCAGATCATTATGTCCATCCCCGAACGCCATCGTCTCTGAGTCCTTTATGTTCCAACGTTCCTGCAGTTCCTTTATGCCGTTAGCCTTATGGCGGCCAGGAACGATCAGATCGATGCTGCCGTGCCCGCTCGATGCCGGTGTCACATAATCCCCCAGAATATCCTCAAGAAAATCCTTCAGTTCTTCCGTATCTTCCTTTGGACATGACAAAGCAAACTTCAACACCTGGTCGTCGATATCTTCAAAGCTTCTGACTCTTTTCAGACGCCGATAGAACTTCTGTATCATTTTGAAATATTCATCTGTCACATGTTCCAGGACATAGGCACTTTCTTTGCCGCACACTATTGTCGAAAGCTTGTCATTTTTCGCTATTTCTTCAGTTACCGCTTCAACATGTTCCGCCGGTATGCTTACCGAAGACACCTCTTCCCCTGCATCAATGACATAGGCCCCGTTCTCTGCAACGTAGCTTATTTCATCCTGGATATCTCCATAAAATGATTTCAGCTGGTAATACTGGTTACCACTGGCAACAACGAACTTGATCCCGTGGTCCTTCATCTTGGAATAAAGTCCGGCGAATCTTTCCCGGTCATATTCCTTTGCATCATTCAAAAATGTCCCGTCCATATCTACCGCAATCAATTTGACTGTCAAAGTAATCCTCCTCGAAATACACATGCTGTTTTCTATTATACCGGATTTTATCTATTTTACGTTTTTAAAAAACTGCGGCAGATTTTCTTTATGGGCTGTCATCATTTCCCCGACGATGTCCCTGGCGACTTTATCTGACGGTGTCAGTGGATTTATGGCAAGCGCCAATACCGCTTTATTATAATCTCCTGAAATGGCCGCTTCTGAGGCTACCCGTTCGAATGACTTGATCTGCTGCACCAGACCCCGGACCGGCACCGGGAGATCCCCGAATTGAAGCGGTATCGGACCGTCCTTTGAAATCACACAGCTGATTTCGATTGCAGACCGGTACGGCAGGCTCGCAATGGCTCCGCGATTCATCGTATTCACCGGCTGTATATCCCGCTTATCGTTATAGATGGATGTGATGAGACGGACCGCTGCGTCTGAATAATATGCACCGCCCCGCTCCTCCAGCTGCGGCGGTTTGATATTTAAATCCTCATCTTTATAAAGTTCGAACAGCTCCTTCTCCAATTGCTGCACCACTTCGGCACGGGTGCCCTCTTCTTTGGCACTCACTTTTGCCTTATCCAGCATCTCCGATGATTTATAATAGTACATATGATACGGACATGTAATGAGATTGAGAGCTTCCATGAATTCCGGCTCCCAGCCCATGCCGTCGATGTTTTTGACGAAACTGCTGTTTTTCGGATCTGACAGCTTTTCAATGACTTCCGCTTTGACACTCTCCCCGTCAAGATAGACATCCAGTCCATAAACCATATGGTTCAATCCTGAAAAATCGATTCTGATTCTTGAATGATCCACCTCAAGCAGCCGGGCAACGCCCATCTCCATTCCAATCGGCACATTGCACAACCCAATCACTTTTTCTATATTGGAGTGACGCAGCACCGCTTCAGTAACCATTCCCGCCGGATTCGTAAAATTGATCAGCCAGGCGTCCGGACAGAGTGCCTCCATATCCCTGCATATGTCCAGGATCACGGGGATGGTACGCAACCCTTTGAATAAACCGCCCGCCCCATTGGTTTCCTGACCCAGCACACCATGTTTAAGCGGGATGCTTTCGTCTTTCGCTCTGGCCTCAAGCAGACCCACTCTGAATTGTGTCGTTACAAAGTCCGCATTTTTCAATGCTTCCTCCCGGTCCAACGTCAGATGCACATCAATCGGGACACCCGCCTTTTTAATCATCCTTTTCGCAAGATTGCCGACAATCCTGAGTTTTTCACGGCCGGATTCAATATCCACCAGCCAGAGTTCGCTCACAGGAAACTCATCATATCGTTTGATGAACCCTTCCACAAGTTCCGGGGTATAACTGGAGCCTCCGCCAATCGTAGCTATTTTAATCCCTTTATTCATATCGATACCTCCGTATAATGCGTGATGCCCCAATTGTAACTTCGCCATCACCCCCGGGATACACCCCTGCCTGATTTAGAATCAATTGCCGCACATAAACATTTGTTCCATTTATGTAACAGTGTGTTTTATACACAAGTGTGATACGCTTGGACTGATCGAACACGTCCGCACCAAAAGGAGAATCTCATATGTTTACACAGAAGGAAATTGCTTCATTCAATGAACTTGAAACTTCTTTATATAATTTCATTGTCAAAAACGCTGAAAAGGCAGCCTACATGCGAATACGGGAAATGGCGGAAGAGACCCATATGTCCACTTCGTCGATCCTGCGTTTTTGCAGAAAAGTGGGATGCGACGGCTTCTCTGAATTCAAAGTCAGACTTAAAATGCATCTGGAGACAGAAAAAACAACGAAACTGAAAGATACGCAGCACACTGTTTTTGAGTTTTTTGAAAGGACTTTAAAAGGGGATATCGATGAAAAAATAAAAAGTGCGGCGGCTCTCATAAATGAAGCGGACACCGTCATTTTCATAGGCATCGGCAGTTCCGGCATCATGGCTGAATACGGGGCAAGATATTTTTCCAGTCTCGGGAAATTTTCCATGTATATTAAAGATCCTTACTTCCCCGTACATTCAAATTTGAGGAACAACAGTGTGACGATCGCACTCTCGGTGTCCGGAGAAAATAATTTCACAGTCACCCATCTCAATCAGCTGAAACAGGAAGGCAGCACAGTCATAAGCATCACAAATCACAAACATTCGACCATCGCAAAATTATCAAATGTGAATATTGCCTATTATGTCACAGAGGAATGGTTCGAAAATGCCAATATCACCACACAGATTCCCGTGATCTATACACTTGAATCCATCGCAAGGGAACTGCATCACCTCAATAAATGAACCCTGGAGAAACAGGCTCCCGGTCATCTCGTGACCGGGAGCCTGATATTGGTTGAGGAAAGAATGCCGGAAGTAAAACGGTATTCATCAGCCATGGCCAAAAACAGAAAGTGTCAGCGGATGAATATTTCACCGGCCTTGCAGACTTTGCACAGTGGTGTACAGGCTGAATTGAAAACCCCCATCTACTCAGGGCAGATGGGGGTTAACCTTTCAGATATATTACGTATTCATATTATTTGAGCATGCCGTGCGGATCTATGACAAATTTCTTAGCTACTCCGCTGTCAAAATCTTTGTATCCATCCGGTGCTTCATCCAGGCCGATGACTGTTGCGTTCACGGCTTTTGCAATCTGTGCATTGCCGGAAAGAATGGATTTCATGAGATCCCGGTTATACTTCATGGCTGGTGTCTGTCCTGTTGCGAAAGTATGCGCTTTTGCCCAGCCCTGTCCAAATCTGACTTTCAATGAACCTGTCTGAGCATCCTTATCCGCAGCGCCCGGGTCTTCTGTTACATACAGTCCTGGAATTCCCAGGCCGCCGCCTGCCCGCGTGACGTCCATGACGGTGTTTAATACGGCAGCCGGCTGTTCTCCTCCGTCTTTACCATGGCCGGAAGCTTCAAATCCGACAGCATCAATTGAACTGTCGACTTCAGGTACACCCAGGATCTGTTCGATCTGTTCACCCAGTCTGTCATGCTTGGTCAGATCCACTGTTTCACAGCCAAAACTTTCTGCCTGTTTCAACCGTTCTGATTTCATATCCCCTACAATTACCCTGGACGCCCCGAGCAATTGCGCCGAATGTGCTGCTGCCAGTCCGACCGGACCTGCGCCAGCTACATATACTGTGGATCCTGTCCTGACGCCTGCAGTATAGGCTCCGTGATAGCCCGTAGGGAAAATATCCGACAGCATCGTCAGATCGAGGATTTTGTCCATCGCGATTTCCTTATCGGGGAATACCAGCAGCTGGAAGTCTGCATAAGGGACCATGACATATTCTGACTGGCCGCCTACCCAGCCGCCCATATCCACATAGCCATAGGCTGCGCCAGGTCTCTCCGGGTTGACGTTGGTACAAATATGCGTCTTTTGTTCACGGCACATTTCACAGCGTCCGCATGCGATGTTGAATGGGACGGAGGCGATATCGCCCTTTTTGACAAACTCCACATCTCTTCCGACTTCTATGACTTCACCTGTAATTTCATGTCCCAGCACGAGACCTTCAGGTGCAGTCGTACGTCCGCGGACCATGTGCTGGTCACTTCCGCAAATGTTCGTCGTAATCACTTTAAGTATTACGCCGTGCTCACACTTACGGCCGATGTTACTTTTCGGCACTCCCGGCCCATCTTTTAAAACCAAATCCGGGTATTCGATATCCTGTACTTCAACGCTGCCGGCTCCTGTATAAACGACACCACGATTTCCTTCCATAGTACCCCTCCTCGCAGTGGATACCACTGCTTATTATGAATTGATCTGGTTAAATGCGTTTACGCCTGCTTCAGCAACTTTCACATCATTTTCGACACTGCTGCCACTTACTCCGACTGCGCCGACTACTTTACCATTGCTTTCAAGCGGGAAGCCGCCGCCAAAGACGACAATGCGTCCCTGATTCGTCGTATTCAAACCATACAGTTCAGCATTCGGGACTGTCGCCTCCTCAAGATTCGATGTAGGCATTTTAAGAGCGACAGATGTCCAGGCTTTATTCTGTGCAATATCAATGCTTGCCAGCCATGCATCATCCATACGGTGTGTTGCAATCAGGTTACCTCCTTCATCCAATACAGAAATCACCATTTGTACCCCGATGTTTGATGCTTCCTTTTCAGCGCCCGCAATAATATTCTTCGCAACTTCCAAATTCACTTTGCTCATAGACATTCTCCTTCTCTGAAAAAGTAATGATATTAGAAGCCTCATCCGGGCTTGATGGCTTTTCTGCATATATTTTTTAAATCATTGATACCCATGTCAAAATGCACTTAACATATTTTCACTTTAAAGCAATCATATGTGAGTCGGAATTTTCAGTCAAATAAACGGCTTTAAAATCAGATAAAAAAATCAGGACCAACATTTGTGATCCTGACTCTGTTTCATATTTTCCGATATTTCTTCAGCACAAGTATATTCAACACTATGAATATTAGTGAAAACAGCAGAAGAATAAGGAGGTTCATATATATTTCACTCCAGCCATATCCTCTGACCATGATATCCCTTAAAGATTCCGCAGCATAATAAAGCGGAGTAAGCGGTCCAATCCAGCTCAGCAAATCAGAAATTGTCTCCAGATTGAAAAGACCGGAAAAGAATATTTGGGGAATGACGACGATTGGGATGAATTGGATCATCTGGAACTCATTATGGGCAAATGAGGAAATCAGTATTCCGAGTGTCAGTGCCGTCAGTGCCAATGCAAGCGTCACTGAGAGCACTTCCAAAAACCCACCGGCCATCAGCATATTCAGTACATATATCGCAAACCACGCAATAATGGCCGACTGCAATATTGTGATCACGGAAAATCCAAGCAGATAGCCCAGAACAATTTCCCATCTTTTAATAGGAGTGGACAGCAGCCTTTCCAAAGTCCCCGTCGTACGCTCTCTTATAAAGGACACACCGGAGATTAGAAAAACGAATAAAAAGATGAAAAAACCAAGCAGCACCGGTCCATAATAATCGAATATCCCTATATTTTCCGAGCCGTGAAGATAGTCGATTTCCAGGTTTGAAATATTGTTGTTTTGTTGGAGTGCTGCAAGTACCGTCTGAACCCATTTGATGACTTCGCTGTTCACTCCCGGGTCGCTGCCCTCCAGATAGACAAGCGGTTTTTCATCCTCGAATTTTATATATCCGTCAAGGCTTCCGGAAACCATGCCGTGATAGGCCTCTACTTCATTCTCATATTCAGTGATTTCAGCCTCTGTCGTTTCCATTTTTTCAGTGACGGGCTCCGGAACATTGACCAGCCCGATTTCAGGCACGTACTCTTCACCATCAAAAACCAGATAAAGCATCGTCAACACCAGCATCGGCGCAAATATAATAAGAGCCAATGAACGTTTGTCACGGATCATCTGCTGCAGAATCCGTTTAGATAAAGCGAGAACCCTCATCCTAATCTCCCCCAAATACAAGAAATGCCTGTTCCAAATTTTCCGTGTCCGTTTCTTTCCTCAGACTTTCCGGTGTCCCGGAAGCTACTATCTTCCCTCTTTGCATCAATGCCAGCCTGCCGCATTTTGCAGCCTCATCCATGACATGGGTCGTGATGATTATCGTTGTACCTGCTTCATTCAATTCATAAAAGAAATTCCATATACTTTTTCTGAGCACCGGATCAATACCCACCGTCGGTTCATCAAGTATGATCATTTCCGGTTTATGGAGGAGTGAAATAACAAGCGAAAGCCGCCTCTTCATACCACCTGAAAATTTCCTGACAACTTCATGAAGATGATCCGACAAACCCATCATGTCCATCAGCTCATTAATACGTGTTTTTTGTTCTTCCTTCTTTATACCATACAGGCTTGAGAAAAACTTTAGATTTTCATCTGCTGACAAATCTTCATACAGAGCATCTGCCTGAGCCATGTAACCGATCCTTCTCATCAATTTAAGATTAGGCATTTTCTCACCAAAAACATAGTTCTCACCTTCAGTCGGACTGTCAAGACCGGCCAATTGTTTAATGAGTGTCGTTTTTCCGGCACCTGAAGGCCCCAGAAGCCCAAAGATCTCCCCTTTTTCTATATCCAGATCTATATTCCGCAATACCTGCTTACTGCCAAAACTTTTTGAAACATCCCGGATGGATACACTCCATTCTCCCATTGTCATCCAAACTCCTCTCCCCTATTATAGCAGTATATACTGAACCTTTTTATGCAATCATGCCCCTCAGGATACATTGATATTTATTTCAGCCAACCCTTATCTTTGGCTTTGGTAATCGCCTCTATTCTATTGTCCACTTCAAGCTTATCCAAAATGATGGATACATAGTTTCTGACTGTCCCGTCTGATAAATGAAGTTCCCGGGCAATTGCTTTGGTTTTTTTACCTGCCGAGAGCAATTGTATTATTTCTATTTCACGTGCCGTCAACGGATTCTCAGACTCAAAGGCAATATCAATCAACTCCGGTGAATAGATGCGCTTGCCCTTCATAATCTGTCGTATTGAATTCGCAAGCGTTTCACTCGGACTGTCTTTCAATAAATACCCGCTTACATTTGCTTTTTTGGCCCTTTCAAAATATCCGGGTCTGGCGAATGTGGTCAGGATAATCACTTTACAGTCTTCATTCTTCAATTGTTCGGCTGCATCCAACCCCGTCATGATCGGCATTTCTATATCCATCAGGCAGATGTCGGGCTTTACTTCCCGCACCAGCTCCACCACCTCTTCACCGTTGGAAGCTTTGCCGGCCACTGTTATATCATCTTCCATATCCAGCAATGCACCGAGTGCACCCAGCAACAGGTTCTGATCTTCTGCAATGACAATTGTTATCACAATTATCCCTCCTCAATCTGCCTAAGGACTTTAGGCACTGTTATATTGACTTCAAAACCCTGCTCAGAGCTGAAGACCCGAAATTCTCCATTTACGAAAGTCAGACGTTCCCGCATCCCCTGCAGACCATTTCCGAACTCGACTCCTCCCGGGTTTCTGCCATCATCTGTTATTTTCAGGAAAATATCCTTGTTCGTTTCTGTCAATATAATCGCGCATTGACTGGCCCTGCTGTGCTTCACCACATTTGTGACCGCCTCTTTCAGACTCATACTGAGTACACTTTCGGTCAGCATCGGCATTTCTTTGAAATCCGTTTCAACCTGGATATCATGGCTGATTCCTGCTGCTTCCAGTATCATTTTCACATGGGCAAGCTCATCCTCCAGGCTCACGTTTTTCATATCACTGATCATTTCCCGTACTTCCTTCAGCGCATGTCTCGCGGTATCCTGTATATCTTTAAGTTCTTTTTTAGCCGCCTGAGAATCCGTCTCCATCAATTTTCCTGTCAATTCACCTTTCAGCCCGATCATTGACAGTTTCTGCCCCAGCGTATCATGCAGATCCCGTGCAATCCTGTGGCGTTCCTCGACAATGGCGAGTTCTGCGATTCTCCTGTTGGCATCATCAAGCTTCACTTCCAGTTCTTCCTGCTTGAGTCTGTTGTATTTATTCAAAGGAATCAGTATGACGCCCAGTATCGTCATGATTAGAAATGGCAGATGGCTCAGGAACAATACATAATTGATGAAAAATGCGAATATTATTGCACCAACCGTCATTACCAGATGAATCACATACATGGAGATGAAGCCTGCCTTACTTCTTATATTACCCACAAAAAATGCAATGAAGAGCGCAAAGTAGACATAGCCGAACAAGACCGTCATCGCTATATTGATGATGAACTCCAGACTCAGACCAATATATACCAATGCACCGTGCGAGTTGAATGTTAACCAGTAAACGGCAAAAAAGAGTATTGTTATTACAATCCCCACTACGATTTCCCAGAGGGATATGGAACGGAATATGAAGTAGAATGGAAGCACGCAGAATATGATCCATATGTATAAACTTAAACCTGTGTTTTGGGGAAAAATATGATACCAGTCACGCATCGATGCACCATCCTTTCTGACTCGTTTTGCTTTATTGTATCAGTTTCAAATACTATAAAGTATCAATAGGCAAAAATATCCCCCTATTACATAGGGGGATATGGTTATATTCTGATTTAAGGTGTTGTCGCCTGATTGCCCACTTTATTTTTCAGTCGCTTCCTCATATTCCTGAAGCTGACGAATGTCTTGTTTTCTTCATCGTAAAGACGGAACTTTATTGATTCAAGACTGGTTTTCAAAGTGATAGTCGTCGCTTTATGAAGCGGCGGCGTATTCTCATGGGCTTTTTCCAGATGATAGTTTGGAACACGCGGTGCAAGGTGATGCACGTGGTGGTAACCAATATTTCCCGTCATCCATTCCAGCCATTTTGGAAGTTTGTAGTAGGAACTGCCGTCTACTGCAGCTTTTACGAAATCCCATTCAGACTCATTTTCAAAATAGGAATCCTCAAACTGGTGCTGAACATAAAAGAGCCAGATGCCCATCGCGCCGGCGATATAAATGATCGGCAATTGGACAAGCAGAATAACATGCCATCCGAGTGTAAATCCGATCAGGCAGTATACCCCGACAAGAATTGCATTGATCAAATACGTGTTCAGACGTTCTTTGCGTTTGGGCCCTTTGCGATTGAAACGGTTGGAGTAAAGGAACAACAGGAACGGTCCCAGTCCGAACATCACCAACGGATTACGATAAAGACGGTACTGCAGCCTCTCCCATTTTCCAGCTTCTTCGTATTCTTTAACTGTCATTACCCAGATATCGCCAATTCCGCGTTTATCCAGGTTCCCGCTGGTCGCGTGATGGATGGAGTGCTCCCGTTTCCATTTCTCATAGGCAAAGTGTGTAATCACACCTGTGAAAGTCCCAAAAAAGTCATTGAGTTTTTTACTTCTGAAGAAAGACCCGTGTGTACAATCATGGAATATGATGAATGAACGTATCATGAATCCTGCTGTGATGATACTGAATGGCAGGCTCAACCAGAAAGAAATGCTCAAAGTCTGGTAGGCTATGAACCAAAAAATAAAAAATGGAAGTATCGTATTCAATAGTTGTATGATGCTCGCTCTTGTTTCTGCATTCGCGTATGGCATAACAGATTTTCTGAGCTGTGCTTGTTTTTCTCTAGTCATATGACCCCTCTTCCCGAAATCTTTTCAACATATATTATGGATGATTCAGGAAGGATCAAACAGATTAATCTGTCAGCAGTATGACATGACATTTGTCATATCCGGGTGTTAATTATTCTTTTTGATGTAAAAATCAGCTACCGATTTTCACATTTTTATAAATGCGTTCCAGCGTGCCGCAGACACTGAGTGCCGCCAGATAGCTTGTCTTTGGATTTTCCAGCAATGGGTTATTTTTAAACATGAATTCAGTTTCTCCGAAATCACCGGCCACTTTCACATTATGAATATTCCTGTCAATGTCAGGGTCTGCGATTATGGTGACATCCGTCTCTTTGATTCCTACTCCCGCAAAAGACAGTATGATGGAGACATTCATATTTACAGGGTATTTTTCTATCGCATCTATGGCTTTCCCTTCAATCACCACTTTTTCCGTACTGATATCCTCCAGCAGAAACTCTCCAATCGCACCTGCACCTATCAAACCGATATTCATAAATAATCTCCTTCCTTGTTATCCAGATCATAATACTATCCTCTACCCTGACTGCGTGCCTATATATACATTGAATCTAAAAAAGCATTCCGGCATATCGCCGAAATGCAAAGTATCAATACTATTTTTTCGCCATTACCCTGCGTTTAATGAATAACACCGCAACAATAATGATGAGGAGTGCCAGAATTGCGTACACGATGTTGGAGTAGATATCCATGTATCCGACAATGCTGTCCCATGATTCTCCGACCGATGCACCGATGATGACCAGCACTGTGTTCCAGATGATCGTCCCCAGTGCCGTCAGCCCCAAAAACAGCCACATGTTCATATGCGACATCCCCGCCGGCAATGAAATCAAACTTCTGATGAGCGGGATGAATCGGCAGAAAAACACGGTCCACGCACCATACTTTTCAAACCAGCCGTTCGCCTTATGCACGTCGCTTTTTTCAATACGTAAAAACTTTCCATATTTCTCAACAATCAGTTCGATTCTGTTGATGCTCAGCACCCTGCCTATATAATAAAGGACGATCGCACCGCCGACAGACCCCAGTGTCGAAGCGGCAACGACGCCAAATATATTCATTGAGCTCTTAGTCGTCATGAAGCCCCCGAATGTCAAAATCACTTCCGAGGGAATCGGAGGGAACAGGTTTTCCACCATGATCAGCAGGAAGATCCCCATATATCCGAACTGTTCCATGAAATTTGTAATCCATTCTTCCATTCATTTCACCTTTCCAATTGGCCACGTAATTATAATCAATTCAACTTTTAATATAGCACTGCAGATCCACCTAAAAATATAAAGATAATCCATTTTCTCAAGTGATAGCATGCATCGACCATTATGAAATATGGTTGGTGACCACCTGATCAGAGCAACTTGAGTACTATAAAAAAGCACTTGCCTGATCAGACAAGTGCTTTCATATTTTAAACGCGCAGCACACCACGGAATCTTCTCGCCGCATAATAGGATTCTGCCCCGTTATGGTAGATGAATACTGTATTGAATCGGAAATCCCCGAATATCGCTCCACCGAGTGTTCTTATTTCTTCCGGGGTTTTCAACCAGGATGATGTCTTATTGTCAAAGTTGCCCAGTGTCTGCAAGTAGCGGTACTGCTCCTCATCAAGCATTTCTATGCCCATTTCATCTGCCATCTCCATCGCACTGGTTTCCGGCTTATGCTTTTTTCTCGATTCCCATGCTGCACGGTCGTAACATACGCTTTTACGGCCGACCGGACTTTCCTTGGCGCAATCAAAAAAGATAAATTGACCATCCTCTTCACCTACCACATCCGGCTCTCCTTCTGTACGTTCCATTTCTGAAAGCGTCCATAGCTTATCCGGAGCAGCTTTCAATTTCTCTTCGACCCGGCTCCACTCGATTCCGTCGTGCCGGTCCATATTTTTTTCAAAACGTTCTTTTGATACTGACAGCTGCTGTTCAACTTCTTCCTCAGTCAATTTTTTTGCAGTCATTACTTTCATCCCCTTTTTAATATTTTTTCGGAATACCGGTATTGATCAAATGCCTACTGGCCGATTCCCACTTCCGGACGGACCCATTTTATTCCAACATGCTGATCAATGTTTCCACTTTACCGGTCCAGCCATATTTCGCTCCGTTATACGCCATATTCTCTTCTTTGAAACCGGTATGATCCAGATGCAGATGGGTGCCCGCGTCATCTTCCGTCAGCGTCCATGTGACGATGGTATCGAGCGGTCCGCCTACCCATGTATAGGATAATCTGTCGGGAGCTTCCACTGCCAGCACCTCACTGTCTACAACCAGGTCTATCTCTTTATTATGAAACTGGCATTTATGGCCGACGACAGGTTTGAAGTCATTCGGCATTATCCATTTTTCCAACGTCTCGGAGTCGGTCAATGCTTCCCATACTTTTTCCTTGCTGCTCTTAAATTTAAAATCAAGTGAAATTTCCGCCATCCTTATTCCTCCAATAATTTTTTCAGTTTTCCTGCGCTGTCGTTCCAGAACTGTTCATAATAGGATAACCAGTCCCTGACCTCTTTAAGCGGCTTGGGGTTTAAAGTGTACTTCGTCTCCCTGCCCATCCGGCGCCCTTTCACCAGATCCGCTTCCTTCAATATTTTCAAATGCTTGGAAACCGCCGTCCTTCCAATTTCGAAATGCGGTGTGATTTCATGCAGAGGCATGTCGGATGACCGCGCCAGTATGTGCACAATCTCTCTCCGGGTCGGATCGGCAATTGCTGTAAATACATCACGTTCAACTCGTGGTTCAATCATTGCAAAACCTCCTAAAAATACGACACCTTTCGGTAACGTGATTATACGACACCTTTAAGTGTCATGTCAACATGGGTATTTTGCATTATCATCATTTTTACGACATCATTCCACGGAGTATGGTTTAATATAATTAATAAATACCCACAAAAGGATGTGCCAAAATGACTTTTGATGAATATGTGGATAATATTGATGAGAAATGGAAAGACAGCTTTTTAAAGACATGGGAGACAATCAGTGCGCATATCCCGGAAGGTTTTGAAGTGGAAATCCAGCATGGTATGCCGGGTTTTGCAGTACCGAAAGACAGGTATCCCCAAGGCTATCATGTAGATAATGAGCCGCTGCCATTCATCGGTGTGGCCGCTCAGAAAAGGCACCTCGCTGTATATCACATGGGCATGTACCGTGATCCGGAATTATATGATTGGTTTGTTCAGGAGTATCCTAAGTATATGTCTACAAAACTCAACATGGGAAAAAGCTGCATCAGGTTCACAAACCCTAAAAAGGTGCCGTATGATCTGCTCGGTGAACTGGCCGAAAAGACAACAGTTGAAGAGTGGATCGAGCTGTATGAATCGAGAAGATAGTATATAAGAAGAGACCTGCTGAAATTAAACTCAGCAGGTCTCTTCTGTTCAATTATGCGTTAATATTTTCCAGGAAGAGCATTCATTTTTTCCATTTTCAGTTTCCCGGATGGCACCCGCATCGTTCAATATGATCATTCACCATCCCAATCGCCTGCATGAATGAGTAGATGATGACAGGACCAACAAATTTGAATCCCCGCTTTTTCAGCTCCCTGCTGATACGCTCCGATAAGTCAGTCGAGGCCGGGATGTCCTCATCGGTTTTACGTTTGTTCAGGAGGGGGGCCTGCCCGACATAGTCCCATAAAAAATCTGACAGGCTTCCAAATTCCCGTTGTATCTCTATGACAGCCCGGGCATTCGACCTTACCGACTGCAGTTTGGACATGTGCCTGACAATATTGTAATTCTCTTTGACGGCCAGCAGATCTTCATCCGTAAGGTTAGAGCAGTACCCGATATCAAAATTATGGAACGCCGCTCTATATGCTTCCCTTTTATGCAGTATGATGCTCCATGAAAGGCCCGCCTGCGCCCCTTCCAGCGTCAGCATCTCGAAAATATACCGGTCATCACGGGCCGGCACACACCATTCATTGTCATGGTATTGCTGCATGAGCGGGTCATTTCCGGCCCACAGACATCTTTTCATCAGGATTCCCCCTCCCTCTTTTTATTGGAATGATATCATTATGAATGAAATGCATTCAAAGAAAGGATGATAATTTGACCGCTTTTATATTCTTCATATGTATTGTACTCGTTGCTTCAGTACTTCAGACAAGTACGGGATTCGGCTTCTCCATAATGGCCACACCCCTGCTTCTGATGCTGTTCTTTCCGCAGGAAGCAATCCAGATAAATATCATCCTGTCCCTGATCATTTCGATATCGCTCATACGTTCCATTAAAAACTCGGTCGACTTTACATTGCTGAAGCGGCTCATAGTTTCGAGTACCGCCGGCGTCCCTTTCGGCATCGTCATCTATATGTCGATCAACATAAATGCATTCAAATTCGCCGTGAGCATCCTGCTCCTCGCACTGACTTTATTACTCGTTCTGAATTTCAGAGTGAGACAGACACCGGGCAGAGATTATCTGGCTGGCGGATTATCCGGTCTTTTCACCACAAGCATCGGCATGCCGGGGCCGCCGATTCTCCTCTATTTTACCGGCACAAGCATGGGAAAAGACAAACTGCGGGCGACGACATTGGCGTTTTATCTGTTTATATATTTCATCAGTCTGGTTACACAGATCCTTTTTACCGGCACCAGTCTGCTGATCTGGAAATCCAGCCTTTATGCGGTGCCGGCAGTGCTGGCAGGACTTTTCATCGGCCGGTATATTTTCAAATGGATCAACCAGGACATTTTCAAAATTTTCACCTATATCCTTTTAAGCTGTACGGGCATCTATCTGCTCATCCAGGGTCTTCTTTCACTGTAAACCGCCATCAGCTTAAAAACCTGATTTTGATTTCTTCCAGAACATGGATGATGAGCACTATGACAATGACACTTGCCACTGTATCAGAAAGGTAGTGGGCGCCGAGATAAATCCGGGAGGCCATCATGGATATGGCCAGAAAGATCAGGATTGCCCTGATATAGATGTTGCGGCTCAGTCTGAACAGCAGAAGGACCAGCACTAAAAATGACAGTACATGCATGCTTGGGAAACTGAAACCATCGAAGGAAGCATATTCAACATCCGGCCTGGCTCTTTGGAAAGTATATTTCATTACCGTTCCTGCTGCCAGACTGAATCCTGCACCTATCGTATACAGACAGAAATACGCATCTTTTTTGAAATAATAGATGACAACGACGCCAAGGAATATGATTACGGCGTTGGATGGCTTAAAGATATGTGAAAGAAACGACAGATATGCATTCAACCACTCAACATCGGCAAATCTTCTCAGAAACAGATACACCGACCTGTCAAATGCGTTTGTAAAATCCAGTCTGATACAAAGGGCAAGAACGGCAAACAGCATTGCATACAGGACGATGAAATATATATTTTTCTTATTCAATATCATTCTTCCTTGTTATATTAATACGATCATTTTTATTATATCATTTAACAGTTGTTTTCTTTGATATGAAAAGGGAATTAAAGTTTTAAATGATTACTAAGGAGGATGTCGGAGTATTATGGATCATATATTTGGGAAACTCAGGATTCAAAGTCCCTAAATACATTCTTGGCACGATTCCTTTCAGTGGAACGAACGGTTTTGAAGCTGCAGGCAGTATCAAGCAAGATGAAGCCGGAAGATTTGTGGATATATGCCTCGACGCCGGTATCAATATGTTTGATACCGCAAACCTTTATTCCAAAGGTGATGCGGAAAAGGTTCTGGGAGCGGTGGTTAGAGGACGGCGGGATAAAGTACTTATCTCTTCAAAGACAGGCGGCAATATCGGTGAAGGCCCAAATTCATACGATGCATCCCGGCTGAATATCGAAAGCTCGATCAACCACACCCTGCAGAGACTGGGCACAGACTATCTGGAACTCTACTTTGTCCACCTTTGGGATGGCCGTACTCCTGTGGAGGAGACGATACTTGCAATGAACGATCTGATCAAATCAGGAAAAATCCGCTATTGGGGTGTGTCCAACTACAGCGGCTGGGCATTGGCCAGAACATATACAGTCGCTGAACAAAATGGTCTCATCCCTCCAATCACCCAGCAGATATACTATACACCAGAAGCACGTGAAGCAGAATATGAACTACTGACAGCCGGCAGCGAACTCGGTGTCGGAAATATGATCTGGAGTCCGCTTGGGGAAAGGATGCTTACCGGTAAGATTGACCGGGACAGTGAGGCGCCGCCGGGCACACGTCAGAGAGAGGGATGGGCACAGCCCTGGGTTCACGATAAGGAGCGCCTGTATGAGGTCATCGATGCCCTAAAGGAAGTTGCAGAAGGCCGGAATGCAACAGTCCGGCAAATCGCTCTTGCGTGGACTAAAGACCGTCCAAACGTTGGGCCGTTGGCCATCGCTGCAAGAAACGAAGCGCAGCTGCGCGATAATATCGCATCGTACCAAATCATTCTGACCCAGGCTGAACATGATATCATAGAGTCCGCAGCGCGACCCGCGCCCCTCTATCCATTATGGCACCGTACCATGACCGGTTTTGAAAAAGGATCCCCTTCCGAAATGGCTTGCCTCGAAACTTACAAAAAATCGATGGGACTGGACTGATTAACAGGAATCAAAAAAAATTCTCCGGGAACCTTCATCTTCACTGAGTCCCGGAGAATTTTTCATTTCATTTAAATTTTCTTTGCAATCAGGCAGCCTTGTTCCCTTTGACCGTTTTTTTATAAATATCTATGACATAAAAACCATAAATGAGTGCAGCTGCTGCACCTCCGATGCCTGCTATTGCAAAAACCATATAAACCGATGCATCCGGCTGGAATGCAAAATAGGCTGCTATGCAACTGGATATCAAAGGCAGAGGCGCAATATAATAATCTAGTCTGCGATTCATGATCGGCGCCTGCAGCAGAAAATGTATGCCCATTACGAGGGTGATGAACGGTACGATGAAGATAGCCACTTCAAGTACGAACAGAATAATGACAACAATCAGGATTGTCGCATAAGTGACACCCACAAGAATGCCGATAGAACGGTCTATCCGTGTAACCTCAGATGTTCTGTCTCCTCCTATGGATTTTGAAAGTTGCCGGTTTTTAAGGCTCCCGATAAATATATATACAGCGCCTACCATCGCCAATGCAAATAAAATCCACCCTGCTATGCCCCAGGCAAAGCCAAACCAGATTGAAAATGCCAGAATAAAACCTACCATGATCAAAGCATGTGGCGCACTTGCCCTTGCAACTTCCCAGTCCCATTCCAGCGCGCTGTTTTCCATCATATTCTCTCCTTTGCGGACGTTCAAATTTAAAAAATCCAATGTATTAAAGCATTGCAAGATACTTTAATTACCGAATATTCCATTTACTTTTACAATAATCATTCTAACTCTAGTATTCACATACATCAATTATTTAAACAGTATTTGTTAAAATATTTTTTCAATTTTTTCATTTGACCCAGTAAACAAAAATACCATTCCAGATAAGAGTTTCCGGAATGGTTCCTGTTATTTATTATACTCTGATTCAGCTTCATAATGAATTAATCATTATTTCCGGAACCATTGCTCTCCTGATAGTTTGTATCATTGATTGTCTGCTGCTGATCAAATTCTGATTCATCATTATTGTTCATACCACATGCTGATAAGAACAATATATGCGTCATAATCAGTGAAATTATAATTCTGCGTTTCATCAAATACCTCTTCCTTTTAAAGTTGAAAATTTGTAAATCCGATATAATATCGTAAAAACCTGCATTCTTCATTTAATTTATTATCTCACTTCATGCAGCAGGTGTCACTAGATGTATCCGATGAATCGTTTTTATTTATCAATACACCATTTAGGTGGTACAGTATACTTAAGTAGTAATATTATCCCTTTATAGATATGCTTGATAACATTGTCGGGCAAATCTATGCTTTTTAGTTTCCTCTGTTTTGTAAGCGTTTACATTAGAGAGATATAATGAATAGGATGTGAGAAAATGAAAAAAAGAGCAGAGCTTTCGACAGAGACAGTATGGGCAGGAGAGAAGGATTACAGAGTACACGGTGCGAGTCAGGTACCGGTTGTTAACAGTGTCGCTTACGAATATGAGGATTTGGATCTCTGGTACGATGTTGCAAAA
This sequence comes from uncultured Staphylococcaceae bacterium, assembly GCA_964437955.1. Lineage (GTDB taxonomy): Bacteria > Bacillota > Bacilli > Staphylococcales > Salinicoccaceae > Salinicoccus. Next base: position 12,175 of record CAYTIR010000017.1, on the reverse strand, counting down.
GGCAAGGCGAAGGGCCATATATACGGCCGCAATACCAACCCGACACTTGCTTCGTTCGAGGACAAGATCTGTCAGCTTGAGGGGGCTGAATCTGCAACAAGCTTCGCCACCGGTATGGCAGCAATCAGCAGTACATTCTACACATTTTTGCGTCCCGGCGACCGTATGGTCAGCATCAAAGACACATACGGCGGAACGAACAGGATTTTCAGCGACTTCCTGCCAGACTTGAACATTGAAGTTTCACTCTGTGAAACAGGTGACCATGATATCCTGGAAACTGAAATCAGAAAAGGGTGTAAACTGGTCCATCTGGAAACACCTACGAATCCGACTCTGAAAATCACCGATATTGAAAGAATTGCAAAAGTCACTAAGGAGATGGACGCCCTTCTGGTTGTAGACAATACCTTTGCGACACCGATCCTGCAAAACCCGCTTGAGCTTGGTGCAGACCTTGTCATCCACAGTGCCACCAAATTCCTGGGAGGACATGCCGATGCACTCGGCGGTACTCTTTGCGGTGATAAGAAACTTGTCGACCAAGTATTCCATTACCGTGAAATCAACGGGGCCACCATGGATCCGAATGGTGCCTATCTTATGATCAGAGGGATGAAGACTCTGGATTTGAGAGTACAGAAACAATGTGATAATGCTGAAAAAGTTGCAGCATATCTATCATCACATACGGCTGTTTCCAATGTGTTTTACCCTGGGCTGGAAGATCATCCGCATCATGACATTGCCAAGAGACAAATGCGGAGATATGGCGGTGTACTCAGCTTTTCATTACACGGCGGCATGAATGCTGTAAAAAAAGTGCTGCCCAAGCTTGAATTCGCCAATCGGGCTGCAAATCTGGGGGCAGTAGAGACTACTGTAGGTCCTGCAAACACGACAAGTCATGTGGAATCCACTCCGGAGGAGCTCGAAGCTCTCGGGATCCCTGACAGCCTGGTCAGATACTCAGCGGGCATCGAGTCATTTGAAGACCTTAAAAACGACCTTGAGAAGGCCTTGGCCGTCCTGGATGTGTCATAACCCCCTCCTCCTGTTAATAAATTATAGAAAAGGAGAGATGTGATGTTCTCCATACAGGAATATGAAACAAGAATGAACAGGACGAAACAGAAGATGCTCGAATATGGCGTGGAAGTCCTGGTGCTCTCTAACCCTTCGAACATGTGCTACCTCACCGGTTATGATGCCTGGAGCTTCTATGTCCATCAGGTTGTCATCGTATTTGTAGACGAAGAAGAGCCGCTGTGGATCGGCCGGGGGATGGATGCACGGGGAGCGGAACTGACTACTTGGATGAGACCTCAGAATATCATCTACTACCCAGATGATTACGTACAGTCCACAATCAAACATCCAATGGATTTTGTCGCCGCAGAACTCGAACAAAGAGGTAAAGCCGACAGAAAAATCGGTGTCGAGATGGATGCTTTTTATTATACCGCCAAGTGCCAGGAACGGCTTACCGTCAATCTGCCAAATGCAGAGTTGAAGGATGCCGGCGGCCTGGTTAACTGGGTAAGAGTCTATAAAAGTGAGTCAGAGATCAGTTATATGCAAAAAGCTGCAAAAATCGTTGAAAATGCCATGCAGACCGCCTATGACAAAGTCGGTGCAGGCGTACGGGAGAATGATGTCGCCGCTGCCATCACACACTCACAGATTCATGGCAGCGATACTTTCGGCGGCGATTATACATCCATGGTTCCTATGATACCAACCGGAAAATACACAGCCAGCCCACATTTGAACTGGACTGACAAGAAATATCAGGAAGGGGATTCTTTAACAATAGAGATTGCCGGGTGTTACAAGCGTTATCACGTACCGATGGCCAGAACCGTATCCATCGGCCGAATACCCGACTATGTCAAAGAAGCCGGAAAAGTCATAATCGACGGGATACACGAAACCCTTTCAGTCATGAAACCCGGCATAACAGCTGAGGAAGTAAACAGTACTTGGAGCCGTGCCATCGCAAAACATGGTTACGAGAAACATTCCCGAATCGGCTATTCCGTCGGTATGAGCTATCCACCGGACTGGGGAGAGCATACCATCAGTTTCCGTGAAGGGGATCATACCATACTGGAGCCGAATATGACTTTCCATCTGATGCCCGGTCTATGGTTCGACGACTATGGCGTTGCAATAACTGAATCCATCCTCGTTACAGACAGCGGGATAGAACAATTCACTTCTTTTGAACAGGAAATTTATGAAAAGCCCTTGGGATGATTAATTTGGGATAGTCTTATAAATAAAGGTGCACTACGCTCATCTTGCAGTGCACCTTTACTTATTTTCCGTTCTTTGGCGGCAGCCAATTGTCCAGTGTTGATATCATACAATTCATTGCTGCGGAAGATGGTTCAAGTAAAGTAAAATGATCATCCTCAGCATATATTGACAACCTGGTTTTACCGCCCACTTCAACTGCCTTCCTATGGTAATCTCTACTCAAACCGACAGGAACGTGCTTATCCATTTCTCCATAGATTCCATAGTATGTGCCAGCTTATAATTTATGAATAAAAAAGATGAATCATTTCTGACTCATCCTTTAATTAGTCCAATTCAAATATTTAAGCATCATAGGCATTCAGCGCGTTAACTCCATGTGCCACTGCGGAACCTGCTTTTAAAGCTGTCCCAACCATGATTGCTTCCGCCATTTCCTCTTTTGAAGCTTCCTCTTTATTTACAGCATTCACATGAATGTCAATGCAATATGGGCAGCCCGTCACATGGGCTACGGCTGTTGCAATCAGTTCTTTTGTTTTCCGGGGAATCAGGCCATCCGCCACTGCCGCCTTATCGAATTGGGCAAAGGACTTAAACGCATCCGGTGCAAGCTTTGATAATTCCGGCAATCTTTCAATATTGGATTTTTGATACATGCCATCCTGTGTCATTATGTGTCCTCCTTGAATTTCGTTCATTACATCATTTTCAGAATATAAAATCTTTTCTCTCAGCAATCATATCCAACGTTTTGCTTTGTCTCAACTGTAAAGGTTCAGGATTCATAGATTTCCATATTCAAAATAAAGATCATAATGATTTTGACAGTGCTCATTGAACTCGGAGCCGCATACACTGCAACGGATGCTTTCTAAATACTCATTGATTGTATGTTCAGTTTTACAGCTCCCGCACAATATAGCTTTTTCAGTAAATTCATCTGTGCTCCACCTGCTTATTTCGTGGTCTTCACATTCCTGATGACATTTATAGCAAGGATAATATTTCCTGCAGCATTTGAATTTAATCGCGATTATATCTTTATCCGTACTATAGTGTGTGCAACGTGTTTCATCATCAACTATCTTTCCATAGATCCTGATTGTTCATCCTCCTCAGTGCATATCCTTTTTGCTATCATAGACAAAATGGAGGGTTGATTACAAATGATTCAACTACCGTGGAGTGAAGTGAAAAGTGACATGCGGAGGTATCAGAATGAAGAAAAAGAAAGTACAGAAAACAAATGCAATAAGAAGTCTCGAAAATAATGAAATTGATTATAAAATCCATGAATATCCATGGGACGAGGCGCAATCGGGTGCGAAAAGTGCTGCTGAAAACTTAAAAATGCCGCTTGTGAAGATATATAAGACACTAGTGGCTACCGGGAATAACACAGGTGCACTTGTCGCCTGCATTCCGGCTGAGTCAGAACTTGATTTAAAACAGCTTGCCAAAGCCAGCGGCAACAAAAAAGTGGAAATGCTGCACATGAAAGACCTGGAAAAGACGACCGGATATATACGTGGAGGATGTTCGCCCGTAGGCATGAAAAAACTTTTCCCCACATATATCTCAACTGATGCCGCTTCAATGAAGTCGATTGTTGTCTCTGCTGGCAAAAGGGGTATGCAGATGGAAATCCAGCCGGATGATCTATTGAAAATAACAGATGGAAAATACGCTGATATTACCTTCTGATCTATGACAGTCAGGAAGATAAATCCGGTTAATAAAACAACTATCCAGTGAATACATTCCAGAGCGTTGTTTTATTCATTGTATTTTTCACGCTCTTTTTCCCACCTCCCGGTCCGTTCTTCAAGACTGACTTCCTTGTGTAGTTGGTGCAGCATCCACTTATATCCGAAAGAATCCAAGAATATTGCATTGGATACACCATAACCAGGTATTTCCGCTAATTCCTGAATCTCTGTACATCCGTCTCACCGCATTATACAAAAAAACGACCCTGCATCCTTATTCGGAGCAGAGCCGTTTATTAGCAGCATCTGTTTTTAAGCTTTTACTACAGCAATTTCTTCATTCTGAACTTCGACATTGACATTATCAAGAGTCTCTTCTTCAAGAATCAGATCTGTCAGCTGATCCTCTATCCTGTCCTGGATAACTCTGCGTAATGGTCTTGCACCGAACCTCTTATCATATCCTTGTTTCACAAGCATTTCTCTCGCTTCATCAGTAATTGTGATATTGATTTCATTTTCCTTAACGGTTTCCTGAAGTTCTGCAAGCATCAAGTCTACAATCTCCAGAAGATGTGCTTCAGACAATTCATTGAAGTTTATGATGGCATCAAAACGGTTCAGAAATTCCGGTTTGAAGAAGTCACTCAGATTATCGAGAGTGTTTACCGATTCATGTTTGTCAGAGCCAAAGCCGACACTTGCAGTATTCACACCTGTACCGGCGTTGCTTGTCATGATGATGACCGTTTCTTTGAAGCTTACAGTACGACCATGGGAATCAGTCAGGTGCCCATCCTCCATGATTTGAAGGAACATGTTCTGGACATCGGGGTGTGCCTTCTCGATTTCATCAAGCAATATGATGTTATAAGGGTTATGGCGCACTTTTTCAGTCAGTTGTCCCGCTTCTTCATGGCCGACATAGCCTGGAGGAGAACCAATGATTTTAGAAACAGAGTGTTTTTCCATATACTCACTCATATCAAGCCTTATCAATGAATCCCGTGTACCGAAGAGCTCTTCAGCCAACGCTTTGGTCAACTCTGTCTTACCGACACCTGTCGGACCTACAAACAGGAAAGACCCGATGGGACGGTACTTGGACTTCAAACCTGCACGGCTGCGGCGAATGGCCTTGGCCACTTTGCCGACTGCCTCTTCCTGCCCGATTACTTTCGCACCCAGCTGATTTTGAATATCTCGCATTTTCTCCTGTTCATCCGCCTGGAGTTTTGTAACCGGGATTCCTGTTTTTTCTTCTACAATCAACTGAATATCAGAAATATCCACATCGATAACCTGTGCTTCTTTTTCAGCTTTTTCCAGCTGTTTTTCAAGCTGAAGTTCCTGATATTTTAGATTTGCCGCCTTTTCATAATCTTCCTGCTCGGCAGCTTCATCTTTTTCCTTCGCGGTTTCATCCAATTTTCTGCGGATTGATTCAGAATCATTTTCCGCATTGGATAGATTTATTCTCGAGCCTACCTCATCCATCAGGTCAATAGCTTTATCCGGAAGAAAACGATCCTGTATATAACGATTCGACAGCGATACGAAAGCGCTGATTGCTTCATCCGAATAACGTACTTCATGGAATGCTTCATAACGATCTTTAATCCCCTGAAGAATCAATTCAGCTTCCTCCAATGAGGGTTCTTTGACCATGATTGGCTGCAGACGGCGTTCCAATGCAGCATCCTTCTCAATCTGTCGGTACTCCTTCAATGTGGTCGCACCGATAATTTGCAGCTCACCTCGTGCCAATGCCGGTTTCAATATGTTACCCGCATCCATCTGTGAACTTTCAGCCGTGCCTGCACCAACTATCTGATGGATTTCATCAATGAACAGGATTACATCTTCACGTTCCTGGAGTTCACTGATCAATTGCTTCATTCTTTCTTCAAACTGACCGCGCATGCTCGTATTGGCCACAAGCGATGCCACATCCAGAATATAGATTTCCTTATCCATCAGCTTCGCCGGTACAGTCCCTTCGACAATCTTAAGTGCGAGACCTTCGGCAATGGCGGTCTTACCCACACCCGGTTCACCAATGAGTACCGGATTGTTCTTGTTTCTTCTGTTCAGCGTTTCAACGACGCGTTTAACTTCCTTATCACGGCCGATGACCGGATCGACATTGCCTGACCTTGCTTCATCAGAAATATTTTTACCCAGTTGATCAAGTAGACCATTTCTGTCATTCTGTCTTTCTTTGACTTGTGTTCCCGCTGAACTTCCTCCATTTCCCTGGAAATATTTATTATTGGAGTTTGTATTTTCAAAAGGAGATCCAGAGAGGAAATCATTGGAGTTCATCATTTGTCCTTGAATTTCACGGAAACATTCGTTACATAAATGTACCTGCATCTTTTGATTGTTAATGTTCATTGCCAGGTTTACATTAGATTCATTAACACCACAGTTTTGACATTTCATGCATAGATTCCTCCTACATTTTTTTGACTTTAACTATCTTTGACCATAGTTAAAGTATAAAGGCCTTTAGTCATTTCTTCAAACATGATGCTCACTCAAATATTTAGTCTGACTATATTTGACCTTTAAATATATTATACATTGACCTTCTTTGACTTTCAAGCATTTTTGTAACTTTTTATACTTTATAATAAAACCCACAAGAAAAAACAGAGTCATCATCAGATGACCCTGTTTTTCAACTAGATGATTGTCATCCAGTTTGTCCTCTTGCTTCTCAAGTGTTCCGGCCAATCCACAAACCCTTCTCTCCAGGTTTTCCCTGAGTCTGTGGAAATATAGAAGCCGGTATTGTTCACACCATAGAAGACACCCTCTTCATCCGGATCTGCTGCAAGTGAAAAGATTGACGAACCCTCAGAAACCGGAAGGCCCTCATCGACAAGTCGCCATGTTCCTCCGTTTTCACGGCGCAGGATGACTGTCTCTGCATTCGAGGGCTCATATGCCGTACGGGGGCTTTTGGCAGCTGATGCAACTATTACGGTTCCATCACCGGAATCCACTGCAATACCGACAAGGTAATCATAAGGAGAGAGCCCTTCATTGAATGTTTGCCATGTTGCTCCTGAGTCAGTGCTCTCAGCATATCCTCCACCCGCTGCCTCGTATAACCTTCCGGGGATTCGGGGATGAGTTGCCAATGTGTGGCAATCATATTGAGAACCCGATTTACGATCTTCCCAGCTTCTGCCTTTATCTTCACTCTTCATTACACCGCCCAGTTCTATCCCGGCAAATATACGGTTTTCATCATGTCTATCCGGTTCAATCCATCTCACATGATGAGTGTCAGGACGCGGCGGAAAGCTCCATGTGGACTTTGACGGCAGATCCAGCAATGATGGACAATCTGTCCACGTCTTTCCGCCATCTTCAGACCTGAACAGACCGCTGGGCTCTGTACCCGCCCATATGACACGGTAACCATCCACTGTCTCTGTCGGACTGACAGAGAGACTCATCACCCTGTCATGGGTAATACCGGAACCTGCAGGATTCCACGATGCACCATTGTCATCACTCACATACAGCCCATCGTCAAATGTACCACCATACAGCCTCCCCGGATTATCCGGATCTGCTGCAAGACATAAGAATACATTCGGGACGTTTTTTTCCGAGAGCATCCACTCCTGCTCTTTTTTTTGTATTTCATATAGAGAACTGCCAGCTGAGAAATATATTGATTCCATTATTTTCAGCTCCTTATTAATGGCTAAAATCCTTTCGTCATTTAAATTCCCTGATATGACAATTTAAAAACACATTTGCTTAGAAAGAATAATGAGCTGCCCCGAACCTTTAATGCTGATACATTCATCCGACAAGTTTTCAAATGCCTGTTTCACTAGGGAGTTCCCTTTATTCGCCATCAGTTTTTCTCAAATAAAAAATAACCACTGATTCCCTACAAGGAAACCAATGGCCCTTCACTTTAAATATTATGACCTTAAAATCTTTTCCATCGCTTTCCCTTTCGCCAGCTCATCAATCATCTTATCCAAATATCTAATTTCCTGCATGAGCGGTTCTTCGATATCTTCTACACGGACACCACAAATCACACCTTTGACCAGGTGTCTTGAGGGATTCATTTCGGGCGCTTCAGCAAAAAAATTCTCAAAATCAGTTCCTTTGTCCAAATGGACTTCCAGCGCTTCCTGGCTGTACCCGGTCAACCAGCGGATGATTTCATCCACTTCATCTTTTGTACGGTTCTTTTTTTCAGCTTTTGTAACGTAATGTGGATAGACGCCTGAAAATTTCATTGTATAAATTTTATGTTTGCTCAAAAGAGATGCCCTCCGATTCTATATAATTCAATAATCCTGCTTACTGGTCATTATACACGATATCCATCTGAAAGCTCCCATGAAAAAACCTTCCGGAAAAGAAACCGGAAGGGCATTTAAAATTTATTATCCAATTACAGATTTACCGTCACATCAGATTTTTCCTTCAGCTCTTTAGATAGTTTCTGTGCTGCTTCACTTTTTTTCTGCATTACAACTTGTTCTTTAAGCTGGGGCTTCATTTCCTCGAAGGATGGCATTTCCTGACCACCTTCTTCACCCTGCATCTGTGCCATCTGTTCTTTCTGCTTATCGTAGATTTCTTTCAGTTCTTCATCTGATGGCTGGACATCGCCAGCCTCTTCAGCAATCAGTTTATCCATCTTCACCCGTGTTTCAAGCTGGGACATCACTTCGTCCTTGGACATGCCGCCCTGCTCTTCCAGTGCCTTGAAAAATTCATCCTGTGATTTCATCTTATTCTGCTTGACGATGCCATCCAGGGTCTCGTTGATTTCGTCTTCTGAAGCACTGATATCACGATTTTCAGTTTCCTGGATAAGAAGCTCCTGTGAAACCATACTGTCAGCGACCTGTTTTTTCATTTCGTCCTGATTCACTTCTTTGCCTGCCATCTGCTGCTGCATGGCAACTTGCTGGAATTGTCCTTCATACGCCTGTGTGAACTCCTCTTTTGTCACTTCTTCCCCGTTCACTTCAGCAACAACATCAGGTATCCCTTCCAAATCCGGTTCGGGCATCTTCGGCTGCTCCCCGGCACTGCCTTGCTCTTTGCCGCCTTGAGCGCCTTTTTCTTCTTCGCTGCTCTTAGAAGCTGTCTCTTCCTGTGATTCTTCCTGTTTTTGTGTATCTTCTGTATTTTCTGCTGATTCATCTCCACCGCCGCATGCTCCAAGTACAAGCATGGCTGCAGTGATAGATAATCCTGATAACCATTTTTTCATAACTGATTCTCCTTACAAAATGTTATTGTCCGTTATTCTAACACATGACACACGAATGTCTATTTATCATGTGCTGAGACAGAACTTCCATCAAAAAAATATGGCTATTCAGTGTCAAAAAGGATGATGCCGACTGTATTTTTCAATTCACATATGTATGGATTTGAATTTTTATTCTTTTCCTGTTTTATATACAATACAGTATTACATAATAAAAATATCCCCTTGAAAAAGATACAAGGGGATAAAATATCATGGGTTTTATTCTCCAAGAGAGAATCTCTGTGCCCACTGACCGTTATACAATTCGTTTCTTGTAGAACGATAAGCCCAGGCACCTTTACGGAAATTTGTCATCTCCGCCTCGAATACAATTTCTGATTGCTCATCATGCGTCACTTCAACAAACGAGCTTCTCTCGCCGTCATCTGTATGTCCAAAATCAATCAATACAGTATCACTGTCATCCTGATATCGGGCGCTGCTTATTATATTTGTGAAATAATCCTCTCCAAGTTCTTCTCCATAAGTCCAGATCATTTCTGCATCCAATGTTTCTTCATTGATACGATAGTGGGTCGCCGCACTATATTGTTTTGAAAGCTCTTCGTTTCCACGGGTGATAACTGTATTATTATCAAGTAATAATACATCGATTGTTTCCGGATTGTCATCAAAATCAGGAAGTATATTGGCATCATGCTGACCAGCCGGATATTTGAAATCTTCTCCGTCAGCTGTTACAAGATATTGTTCCATTTCTTCATTCCAGCCTTCGGGATGGGCCAGAATCCATTTTATTTCCTCTGTCTGATAGTCAATTTTCATCACGGTATCCTGATGTCTGCCTGAGATGATGATACTGTCATCACTTTCATCATACACCACAGAGTTTTGATGGAACCAGTCTTTTAAACCATTATCATCTCTTTCTTCATATCCTTCATAAACCTCTTTAGGAAACAGTTCTTTTAAATCTATCTCTTTAACGACTTCGCCTGTCTCCCTGTCCATCTCTATCATCATATCTTCCATATAGACATCACTGCCATCATTGACCGTCATCAAAAGATTGCCTGATGGCAATTCAGCTACATCATGGTGGATCAGAGTAGATTCCATGCCTGCAGCTTCCTTTTCTGCTGCTTCTTCACTTATTTCAAAAGCATTATGTATTTTTCCCATATAATTTGTTTCAAACAATCGGTTATAGGCATTGCCGCTGTTATCGTCTTTCCCCAGGTATAGCAGGTTGCCATTGTCCAACTCCTGAAGCACGTGACTGTTAAAACCGGAGCCATACCAACGCACATCACCATTAACATCAAATGCGAATGCATACCTTGTACTCGGTATATAAAAGGTCAATTCGCTTTCTGAGAGCTCCATTTTCTCAGGCATTGATTCCTTGATTTCTATCATAGGCATTTCTTCAGGCAGATCATCTGTAGTCAATGTGAAGCTATGCGATAATATTTCACCGGATTCAGTCTCAGCATTAACCTCGATTGTATTTGTGTAACCTGCATACAATCCTACAACAGGCAGTTCGTGATGTGTCTTATATTCATCCAACGTCTTTGAGATATCCGATTCATCATCTTTCCCTTTTACAGTGAAAGAAACTTTTGCAGGTTCTTCCGTATCAAAGATCACCAAAGCTGATAATGGACTCCTGTCATACGGATCAATATTCACATACGGATTGTTCAGTGTGCTGCCTTTACTCTCCTCCAGAATTGCCGCTTCTGTTTCCTCTTGTGCAGCAAGTACATCCTCAGCTTTTTCCGGTGGAAAGCTATAATCCATTTCTTCCCCTGTTTCCGCTTCACTTTCCGGGTCATCATCAGCCTGAACCTGAGTATCAGAATTTTCCCCTGTTCCCTCTCCTTCATCGTTTGAATGCTCTTCAGTCTTAGTATCGCCATTACCGACCAGCATGAAGACAGATACCATTACAACAGCTGCGAGCGCAATAATAATCCCTATATTCTTTTTTTTCATATCCCTGCCCCTTCTTTCCATCAACCGTTTTCATATGTAAGCCTCATAAAAAACGCATTTATTTTTACCATAACATTATACCTCCGTAATTTAAATGGTTTTTCCATATAATGTATTATATAAAAAGCGAAAATGCGGGCAGTGGTTCGCCATTCAAAGTGAAGGTGTTTGCTCGTGAATACCTTCAAAAAATGACCCCGTTAAATAACGGGGCCATCTATCATACGCATTTCAAATGCTCAAAATACTACATCATCAGGAAATGCAGAAAAGCTTATTCCAGGTCTTCAGGAAATACAAATCCTCTGTCTTTTTTCAGTGTTTCTTCAATTCCATCCAACACAGCCTTTACATCCTTCGGATTGAAAATATCCACTTTATCGATATCTATGACATAGACAGGGGATATATTCCTATCAAGATACTCTTTCATAAATTCCTTTTCATACATTTCATACAGTTCCTGATAGTATTGGTATAATTCCGGATTACCATCAATCTGTTCAAACGATCGTCCACGCCTTTTGATTCTTCTCATGACTTCTTCAAAAGATCCATGCACCATCACCATCAGATCAGGGGATTTTTTGAATAAAACCTGCTGCTTATACAGGTCAGCCAATTCTTCCATCATGTTTTCATGTAATTCCAGATATGTTGCATACTCCGCTTCGTCCATAGAGCCGTTTTCATACTGCAGTCTGGCAAAAATCATGGCATCTTCATAAATAGAACGATCCAACACTGAATTCGGATGTGCCATCGCTTCTTTTATTGCCCGGAACCTGTGATTCAGGAAAAATATCTGCAAATGGAAACTGTATCTCTCGGGATCTTCATAGTATTTTGCGAGGAAAGGATTCCCATCCACCTTCTCCTCCAATAATTCAACACCAAAATGTTTTGCAATCACTTTTCCCCATTGCGTCTT